>JBOFEN010000043.1:0-38431 GCA_051648105.1 Bacteroidales bacterium | reverse complement strand
GACGTCTTTTTATAATAAGGGATACCTTTCTGCCTCGTACAGGGAAATCTTGAACTGTTATCTCTGGAAGGAATCCGTTTGAGTGAACACAAAGACCTTTAAACTCAGGTGGAACTTCACTCTTCTCCTCTAAGTAAATTCTAAAAAGGATATCATTAAACTCATAGTTTGAGATAGTGAAATAATCAAGAACTCCTTCGGGTAGAAAACAGCTAAGTAAAGATGTGTGGTCCAAGTTATGAGGCATAAGAAATGTGTTTGTTATGATCACAAAGTTAATTTATTTCAGAACCTCCCACAAGTTTTGGACTTGATCCCTATTAATGCTAAAATTAAAGCTTTTAGAGCAAGCCTAAGAGGGGTTGTTGATGTAAAGTTCTTCCTTTTTAGACTCACTAAACTGTATGCTTAGTCCCCATGGTTTATCGGGTGAGCCATTAATTTCGATATTTAACACAAAGCCAGGATTAGTGTATAAAAAAAACTTTTACCGGACAGCAATATTTAAAAATAAATCTCGAATCGCCTATTAATCGACGATTCGAGACGCATTATTGTGCTTTTAAGTTTTTACCGGACAGCAATAAAAAAAAAACAACCTCAACCCTGACAAATAATATTTATAAATAAGTCTACTTAATACCAATATTATAGAATAGAGATTCAACCGCAGCTTGCTTCACAAGGGATCCAAACCCAAAAAGTTGAGCCTTTACCCTCTAAACTATCGACACCAACCTTTCCTCCCATAGACTCTGCTATAGCCTTAGAGATAGACAACCCCAAACCAGCCCCTTGAACAAAGTCATCAATCTTATCAAAGCGTTTAAAAAGAAGATGGATCTTATCCTCTGGGATACCAATTCCAGTGTCCTCGACAGAGACAAAAACTCCATGGTCAACATACTTATAACTCATAATAATCTTACCTATACGGGTAAACTTAAATGCATTATTAATGAAGCTATCTACTATTTTAAACACCATACCCCTATCTAAAGTAATAACACATTCCCCCTGTGACACATCTAATATCAACTCCACATCCGAATCCTCATATTGAGACTTAAACATAAGATAAGTATCAAAGAAAGCAGATTTAAAATCGAAAGTCTCAAGATTTGTCTCCAACTCCCCCGACTCTATTCTAGACATATCCAATATAGAGTCAATAAATTGCAATAAAAGCTGATTATTTGAATTGACTATTGACAAATACTCAGCTCTCTCCTGTGGATCATCTGTCGAATGCAACAACTCAGAAAAACCAATTATTGCATTTAGAGGAGTTCTAATGGCGTGAGAAATATTTGCAAGGAAAGCTATCTTAAGCCTTTCAGACTCCTCTGCTCTCTCTTTTGCGACCCTTAGATCTTCCTGTCTAATCATCTCATTTGTGATATCTTTGTAGGTACCAATCAAAGTAGCCCTATTTTCAAGAGTACTACTCACACCAAGAGCAATCCTAAGCCAGTACACAAGGCCACTAGAGAATACCTTAACAACCGTAGTTAAACTATCCTCCAATCCATTAGAAAGCCTAGATATATTATTGCAAAGCAACTCAAAATCTTCATTTGATAGGAATCGGCCAACATCTGCCAATGACATATTCTCAAACAACTTATTGCCACCATGCAAAACGGTAAAAAACTCCTCCTGTATGTCATACCTCAATATATTTACCTCACTGGCATCTAGAGCAAGTGTGATCTGATCCTGCAGCTCTTTTATTTGCTGCTTGTCTGTCATTATCTCAGTATTATCAATACAAACAGTCACATAACCCTTGATCTCAGATTCTGAACCAATAATAGGAGTACACTTAATATCAAAATAGTCGCCATGAGGATGATCTGGCAAAACATAGTTAGATATATATTCATAAATCTGTTGATAGGTAAATTTGATATCAAAAGACCTATCAATCTCAAAAAATCTTAATGCCGTTTCATACTCTTCATGAGTATGAAAAAGCGGAACTGAGCGAGCTAGTGTCTTCTCCCTATCTATACCAAGTATATTAGACACAGCCCTATTACTAGATACCAACAAACCATCTTTATCATAAATAGAGACACCCACAGGAATAGACTCTTTAATAGTCTCCAAAAGCTCAATCTTATCCTTTAGTTCATTCTGATAATTATATTCATCTGAAATATCTCTTGCTATACCGAATACGAAAGGAGTATCATCACTCTTGACCAATCCTATAATTTGGCAAGGGATAAAACTATCCGAATTAGGCAATTTAAGATCAATAACAATTGGATCAACCTCATTATTATGAAGCTGCTCAATGAATAGATTAAAACTCTTTACATCCTGATCAGAAAGAAACAATCCCCCACTACTATCAATGGTGAAGGAAGCCTCTTTCATCTCATGGTCTATTATCACCAATTGATTAGTCTCGCAATGGTTTACCCACCTAAATATCTTTGCTGACTTAAGTGCCAAGTTTAGTGTCTCAATAACATTTTCCTTCTCCATTACGATCTCACTAACTGCAGATTCTCTTCTTCTAGAATATATGAATTTTGTAACTCTACCATCTTTCTTACTTATAGGAGTAATAACATGGGAAAAATACTCGTACTTATCCAATTTGGGATTGTATATTCTTAGCGATGAAATACACTCTTCGCAATCACCGCTAATAACACTTTCGTACTCTTTCAAATACCTCTCCCTATCATCTGGATGAATACAACTCTCTAGATACTTTAAGTCGACTTGGGAAGGAGTAAAACTATTATCCACAAAGGTATAATGTATATTTAACACCTCATCATACATAAATACCTCTATATCATTTTTCCTATTCATCAAATGAATAGTTGCATATAAATTCAAGTTCTCATAATAGTTACTCTCTAACTCCCTCTTTCTATTCCTAGCTACAATAAAGTAAAGAACAGAAAGCGCTGTCATAACAATCAAACAAGACGAAACAAGAATGACAATGTAAAGCATAATACAAATAATTAGTTAAGATCTAGTAGTACTATGTAGTATATAATCAACACTTTACGGTATCCTAATCACTAGTTAATCAATTATGAAACAACAGTGTATCTACAAAGAACAAATGGATAATAGATTATGTTCCAGAGAGACTCAACATTGATTATCACAAGCTATATTATGAACATCAATCCCCCTTTTTATTGTAAAAAATAGCCAACAAACAATATATTTGCATAAAAAGAATTACCCACTAGATCTAGATATGAACGAAGATAAAAAAAAGGCAGTCGTACTTAATACGGCTACCTTTTTTTTTATCACAGCTTACCTTACTGTTACTACTAAAATAGAATTAGTACTAGCAATCAATAGATTCCAAAACTGACTACGTATCAAAGTAGTTATTAAATAACAAAAACAGACAAATGATATGCAGAAGTAACCCAAGTTATAGAAATTATTTATTGGTTAATTTTATAACTCAAACAACAACTCTAACCTATCAAAATAGATTAAAGTCAGTACTTACCACCCGAAACTCTGTTCGTCGATTCAACCCTTTTGCTATCTCTTGCTGATCAGGGCTCAAACTTTCAATAAATTCCTCTGTGAGCAACTCTCCTATTGAAAGAAATTCATACATCTCATTGAGCTCCTCACTAACCCCTGCTGGTGATGACTCTCCATATCCTTTAGGAGTCAACCTTAGAGGATCAACCCCATTGTTTATCAAATAATCGACAACACTCTTGGCCCTTCGCTCAGACAAACTCAAGTTATAAGCATCAGTTCCTGTATGATCGGTATGCGATGATAACTCAATGGTAATATTAGGATTCTGATTTAACACCTCTATCAACTCCTTTAGAGCCTTATCCGATTCAGGTTTTAGAGTTGCCATATTATGATCAAAGAAGACATTCTCCACTCTAATTGTACGAGCAATCTGCATGAGTGTAAAATCCTTCTTGAACATCCAATCCTTCTCCTCAGATGGGACATCAAAATAGTCTGCCACATTCAAATAGCCTCTACTAGTCGCTTGAATAGCATACCTAACACCTGGCTCTAAACGGAAACGATAAGTACCATCTGTCTTTACTGGCAGCTTCTGATAGAATCCATTATCTCCAACAATATTTATCCTTGCCTCTCGAAGAGGATTCTTTCTATCATCCCTAACTGAACCCTCAACAAAACATTTAAGCTCTGGAAGCTCAAAAGTAAAAAGCTTATCATACCCCCTTGTTGAGCCTCTATTTGAACTAATAAAGCCTCTCTCCTCTAGATTTAGATATACAATTCCGAAGTCATCAGAAGGCGAATTTATCGGGAAACCCATATTTGAGACAAACCACGACTCATCCTCAGTAGGTGTTGCCTTGAAAATATCAAGACCACCAAAACCAGGATGACCATCAGAGGCAAAAAAAAGCGTACCATCCTCTCTAATAAAAGGGAACATCTCATTCCCTGGTGTGTTTATTGTATCTCCTAAATTCTCAATATACTCCACCATTCCTCCACTCAAACGAGCTCTCCATATATCTAAGCCCCCAATGCCCCCCTGCATATCAGATACAAAATACAACCAATCACCCTGAGGTGAAAGAGATGGATGAGCCACTGCTGTTAGAGAATCCTTAGTTATCTTAAACAACTGAGGTACACCCCACTCCACTTCGCTCTTCTGCGCTTTGAGAATCTCCGTTACAGACTCCTCCCTATTCCTACATCTAGTAAAGTATAGAGTAGATCCCTCAATTGAGAGAGTAGGAACACCCTCGTCATGATCACTATTAACCTCACCCTCCAGTGGTTTCGGAGCCTCCCAATGACCTCGTTTATCCTTCTTTGAAAAGAACAAATCTCCACTTTTTTGACCTGTAATTAGACTCTTATCCTTACCTTTTGCTTGTCTTCTCGTAGAGGTAAAGATCAATTGGTCCCCCTCTTTATTTGCAAAAGCTGCAGAGAAGTCTGACCCACCATTATTGTTTAGCCTTGTGGCAGGCTTAACAACATACCTAGTAGGGTTTGCCCTCCAATTAGCGGCACACTCTGATGCCATCAGTCCATTAATAGCAACCTCATCAGAAGGATTCTGCTCTAGATATTTCTTATAGTTATCCGTTGCCTCCTTATATCTCCCAATCTTATGCTTTACCTGAGCCATACGAAGATATAGTTCAGGAGAACTATACTTACCTCTAATTGCAAAATTGTAAGCTGACTCAGCTCTCGTCATCTGATTACTCAACTGATAACAACGCCCCATTTCGAAATAAGCCTCAGCCTTTTGATCCTTATTCTTTGATGGTATACGACCAATAGCTTTACGATACGAGGTTGATGCCTCATAATACTCCCCTTGGATATACTGCTGGCGTGCACTCTTTATAGTCACCGTCTTACAAGAAGATAACATAAAGAGTATCACTATTACTATTGGTATGTAGAGCTTATGGTTCATTATTATTTGTTTGCCAAATTGAATTTATGGTATCAATAGCGAGCTATCTCCGTAGCTAAGAAATCTAAAGTTATTAGCCAATGCATAATCATATACCCTCTTCCAATCTCCCTTCAAGAATGCTGAAACTAAAAGCAACAACGTACTCTGAGGCTGATGAAAGTTTGTTACTATCGCATTGACTATATTAAACTCATACCCTGGAGCTATCATTATCTGAGTAGATGTATGAAGATAATCACTCCCTACCCTATCTAGGTGTAACAAGATATTCTCAAGGGCCTTTTTTGATGATATATTCGCTTCAAGCTTATAAGGCATCCACTGTGTAGTCTTAAGCTTTTCAGCTGTAGCATTTGGGTCCCTCTCCAACTGAAGACCAATATAATACAAGCTCTCTATTGTCCTCACTGAAGTCGTACCCACGGCAACAATTCGGCCAATATGACTAATGAGCTGTTCTATAGTTTTACGATTAACAACAATAAACTCCGTGTGCATCTCATGCTCACCAATCGTATCACTCTTTACTGGTTGGAAAGTACCCGCGCCCACGTGAAGCGTCACCTCTCCCAACTCAACGCCTCTACCCTGAAGAGCACCCATCACCTCTGGAGTGAAGTGCAATCCAGCAGTTGGAGCAGCCACAGAACCCTCCACTTTAGAGTACATTGTCTGATAACGATCCTTATCACTCTCCTCGGTTGACCTATTAAGATATGGTGGAATAGGAAGTTCACCTACTAAATCAAGTATCTCTGCAAAGGTTATCGAATCATCCTCCCACGAAAACTCTATCTCATGAGCATTCCCCCTTGTTGCAATGCGCTTAGCACTGAGTTTCAATACACCATTTGAAGCATTAACATTCAGCTCTAGCGCTCCCTCTTTCCACTTCTTGAGATTACCTACCATACACAACCATGTAGTTGACTTCCTCTGTTGGAATGCAATCTGATGGTCATTAGGGCAGATAGGTTCAAGGCAAAATATCTCAATCTTAGCACCAGTTGCCTTCTGAAAATAGAGTCTTGCTTGAATAACCTTTGTGTTATTAAATACCATCAAAGCATCTTGAGGTACTAGTGATGGTAGATCCCCAAAACTATATTGAGTAATCTCACCACCTTTATATTGTAGAAGCTTGGAACTATCACGTCTCTCAAGAGGGAACTTTGCAATCTGCTCTTCTAGAAGGTCGTAGTTATACTCTTCGATACGTATCTCTTCTGTCTTTCGCATATCAATTTTATACTATTACTTATTACTGAATTGCGAAAGTAAGCAAACTTTTTCATTTTGCATCCGACAAAGATTGGCTACTTTTGCACTTCAATTCAATTATATCACTATACTTCTGATAATGGAACCCAAAGAAAATCATATAAGATTCTACAATGGCGAGAATGACCTTGCCATTGCAAATCTCAGCCCATACTACCAAGCTCCAAAACGAATAGAGCAGATGAACATAGACCTTGAACTACTAATGCTGCCTCTTGCCAACGATGGTGATATTATTGTTCTTCGTAATGCCATAGATATGAGCAGAGCTGAATATATACTTTCTCTACTGGGCTATGGAGTAAAGTTTCATATCTTAAACGATGAGCCAGATGAGACACTAGCAAAAGAGTCATCACTATGGATCTCTCCATGGGGTTGGAGTCCAAGAGCTCACTATCAATTAGAGTCATTAAAACGAATTGCTTCAGAGAAATTTCTGGCTGACCCACTTTCGAAATGGAGCGATAAGCTCAGAGAACTTTCTGGAAAAGGTATTGTATGCGACCTTCTACCATCATTACTGAAACAATTACCACCCTACAATCTATGCTTCACCCCCAATAAGATAACCTCATTAGAGCAGTTTCTTGAAGAGCTAGAACTAGGAAAACGTGTATACAAAGCACCATGGTCTGGCTCTGGCAAAGGGGTACGTTTCATATCAAAAGAGAGCTGTGGCCACCACGATATATCATGGGTAAAAGGAATACTCAAGCAACAAGGATTTATCACCTCAGCCCCCTATCTAGAAAAGGTTTGTGACTTTGCTATGCAATTTGAGGTAACTGAGGAAAGAGTGGTGGAATTTAGAGGATATACACGTTTTCATACTGGCTCACACGGAGTATACCAAGGAAATCAACTAGGCTCACAAGAGATAATTATCAGAGCAATAACAGAGTGGGTCGAGAAGGAGGAGCTAGAATCCGTAAGAGTGTCTATCACAAAACTACTCACCGAACATATAGCCCCCTACTACCGCGGATACTTTGGAGTTGATATGATGGGATTTGTAGATGGTCAAACAATTCGAATCCATCCTCTTGTGGAGATAAACCTTAGACACACAATGGGTACAGTAGCACTCAAGCTATATGAGAAGCTTATTGATAAAGACTCCCATGGGTCACTAATCGTAGACTACGCTGCAACTCCCCAAGAACTTAAATCAAAGATGGAGTCTCTTTCCTCTGAATACCCTCTTGTCATTGAGCAGAATAGAGTAAAAAGCGGATTTCTTAAATTAACTCATAGCTGTAACAACTCACTTTATTCAGCATACATGATAATTGATAGGTAGCGATAATTAATGTATGATGACAAATCCTCTTATAAAGAGGAGTAATATAAAGCTAGAGCAATTGCTAGTTTAATAATATATAGGACTATTCATAAATGAGAGACTTACCAACTCTACTAAAGTTATTTGAATTATTCCTCATGTTAAAATTACGATAATAAATACAGCTTGAGTCAAGAAATTGATTTCCACAAAAGTAGCATACTAACCACTCAACACCCACTTAGTATATAGTTGATTTTGTGACAGTTATAAAATAAAAGGAGACAACTCTCAAAATACGTACGTATTTACTCTAAAGTACGTACGTATTTTGTTCGATACACGTACGTATTTCACCTAAAATACGTACGTACTTTTGGAGAACTATACTACGATGTTAATAGAGGCTCGCAGCGAACAAGCTATTTTGACAAAAACGACCAAACAGAAGCACAACGTATATGGGTCGTAATAACCCAAAATAAAAAGATAGAAGGAGCAAACACATAAGAGTTTGCTCCTTCTATCTTTCAATACATTATATACGCTAATACCTATTAAAAATTAGCAACATCCACATCCCACCAAACAGGTGTAGATATTTTATCGCTACCGTTGAGAATCTCTGCCACAGCTTTAGATACACTTAGATAGTTGCTCTCATACTCTGAGGTTGGAATAGCAGCTCTCTTAGCATTATTAACTACCTTAGGTCCATATACAACATTTACTCTTGCTTTTGAGAAAGTTCTATAAGGAGGTAACATACGAGGATAGCCCGTTCTTCTGTATTCACTCCAAGCAATTGGAGAACCAGCTGGGAACATTGCAATCCACTTCTGTGTGATGATCTTCTCTAGTTTTGTCTCATTGTCACTAGCATCTGAGAAGCGAGGAGTTACTGAACTCTCTGCAGGAACATTAGATGCAATTTTTGGATCAAACGAGTTCCATGCCGATGGCTTTCTCTGTGAGTTTAGATAATCAGTAATAACCTCCTCATCATTAATGCCCCATTGCTGCATAGATGCACGAATACCACTGTTGTAATAACCTGCTGCATCAGATGCTCCAGCAAACCCTCTTAGAGCAGCTTCTGCAAGTAGGAAGTAGCTCTCAGCCGCAGTTGCAAAATAGACTGGAGATTGCTCATATGTTGTTCCACCCCTAAAGGCAGTACCCAGCGAAGAGAATTGATCAGCTTCCTTCTTCTCAAATATTGATCCAACTCTAACGCCAGAGTATTTACCGTTTACTGGTGAAAAGAATCGTGATATTCGAGGATCTTCATATCCACCCATGATACTCTCCATATCTGCACTCATTCTTGTATCACCCCACGATTGAGCTAACACACACAACCCATTGAGATAAGCACCTGTGAAAGCCGCATTATCACTATTGTCAACAATTAAACCTGCTGAATGAGCTATCGCCTTTTGAGCTTCCTCTCTAGCTTTGTCAGGATCAGCCTTAACAATACGCATAGCCAATCTAAGTCTCAAAGTATTTGCCAATCTACTCCATCCAGACTTGCGTCCTTTATAAAATAGATCCTCTGTAGCAGCTGATACATCCTCACCTTGCGAGAGAAGATCTTGAGCCTCATCAAGCTCCTCAAAGAACTTACCATAAACCACATCAAGCGAACTATATTCAGGTTCCGTTGAGCCATAGCTTAGATATGGTATTGTACCATACATATCAGCTGCACGTTCTGATGCAATGATACGAGTGATAATACCCATTGCACAGATAGTCTTATCCCCAGCTGTTTTATTAGTAAGTGCATCATAGCTCAGACGCATATCATTGGTTTGAGCCATCACCCTATTCCAATAGTCCAGCATATATGAGTTCCATCCATCAACAAGCTCATAACTCTGATTATTTCTACCATTCTGGAAATTTGTTGCAGTAGAAAGATATCCAGACCATATATCAATATTCAGATTGCTCTGAACCTGTAATACCCATGCAGCTACAGGGTATGGACCTGAATCATCTGGATAGATTAGTCTTAGTGCTTGCGAAAGGTAAGATATAGCAGGAGATTTGGCAGCATCATCGCCTGTATTTGGTGCGGTGATACCAGACTTATCGCTATCAATCTCCGCAAAGTTATCAGTACAACTACCGAGGGTTACGGCCCCAAGCAGTGACATTAATATATATTTTCTCATTAGTTTCAGATTTAAATCAGAGTATTTAGAATATTACGTTAACACCAAACCCAATACTTCTTGTAGCAGGAAGAGCGAAAGTCTCAACACCTGAGAGTAGGTTATCAGAGAACGAAGTGATCTCCGAATCAACTGGTGCTGGTTTGTAGAAGTAGAATAGGTTACGCCCAATAAGAGACACCGTTACACCCTTAATTGCACTATTAGCTAACCACTCCGATGGTATTGAATAACCAAATGAGAGCTCTCTTAGTCTGATCGTTGTTGCATCGTAAGCATACTCACCCCAAGCACCCTCTTTACCACCGATTAATTTGTAGTACTCTTGAGCCGAATATTTCTTACCATTAACATCAATACCACCATTATTTCTAGCTGTTGCAGTACTCTTACCATTACCAGCAAAATCAAGAAGAGACTCAGTCATAGAGATCACTTTGCCCCCAAAACGACCATCAATAAGCATTGAGAGTCTGAAGTTCTTATAGCTGAAACTGTTGTTCCAACCCATCATAAACTTAGGGTTAGCATTGCCAATGTACTCTAGGTTTTCTGAAAGCATAGGCTCAGAGTCAACAATGACACCATCAATTTCTGTATCCTTAAGAATAAAGTTACCCGAAGCATCCCTAGCTACTTTGTAAGCATACATATCACCTAAACTAGAACCCTTCTTAACCTTAGATACGAAACGGCTCTTATCATCTCTAGAAATAATAAACTCATCAGCTGATGCGTGAAGCTCCTTTACCTCATTGACGTTCTTAGACAAGTTCAATGTTGAGGTCCACTCTACTGCACCTAGTCTAGGCGAGACTGAAACAGAAGCCTCAAAACCTTGGTTTTGAATATCACCACCATTAACCCAGAAGTAGTTAACACCGCTACCAAGTGGTGCACTGATCTTAAAGAGCTGGTTAGTTGTGTTAGTCTTATAGTAGGTAAAATCAAACTTTAGAAGATTCTGCCAAAAGCCCAATTCAAGACCAGCCTCTATTGAGCGAGTCAACTCAGGTTTAAGCACCTCACCTGGACGTACAATAACCTCAGGCTTGATCAAACCACCATCTGTACTTACTCTATAAGTCTCTTTTGTGATGAATGGAGGAAGTTCAGAACCCACTTCAGTGTATGAACCTCTTAGTTTGATAAGGTTTACAACCTCTTTGTCTATATTCATAAACTCAGAGATGACAGCAGATACCCCAACAGAAGGGAAGAAGTAGCTATTCTTGCTCTGTGGAAGAGAAGAAGCCCAGTCATTTCTACCCGTGTGAGAGAGGAATAGTGCATTTCTCCAAGCGAACTCCACAGAATAGAAGAATGATTGCACTTGTTTTCTTGAGTAAAGATTCTCCATATAACCACCCTCAGCAAAGTTGATGTTAGAGACCTCAAAGTAGTTAGGATGGAATATAGCTCCCCTATTTCCTGAATATCTTGTCCCTCTACTAGTAAAGTCATTTATAGAAGCACCAGCAATCGCATTAAGTCTTAAATCCTTAGCTATATCCTTATTGAAAGTCAAGAGTGCATCTGCATAGTACTGCTGTGCAAAGCCAGACTGTTCATTGTAGTTACCTTTATCACCCGCAAGTGTCAAGTTTGTACCCTGGTATAGTTTAGAGCGAAGTAGGTCATTTGTTTTATCAACATTACCTCTAAGTTGTAGATTCAACCAATCAGTAAAGTTTACCTTCATACTCATAGACATCAGAAGCCTATCGCTGCTGTTGTTGTTTCTCTCGCGATTAGTTATCCAGTAAGGATTCTCATAAACATCTGTTGGAGCTATAGGCCAGTTCTGGTAGTATCTATTTGGATCTGGATTGCTCTCATAAGGAGCAGAACCCTTCAACTCATAGTTCTTGTACTGAGACAAATCAAAGTTACCTGGCATTTTGTAGAATGAAACAAGAGGGTTACCATACAGACCTGGTGCATATGGATTATCAATAGTCTGCTGTGTGTAAGTCACCTTTGCATCTAACTCAAGCAACTCCTTGAAGAACTTACCCGAACCTCTAACATTTAAGTTATGGCGATTCATATCATTATTCGGAACAAGCCCCTTAGTATAAGTATTTGAGTAAGAAGCGAACATTCTAACCATCTCATTTCCTGCAGTGAAGTTCACACTATTAACAGTGTTTACACCTGTCTGAAGAAAATCGTCGTAAGCCTGCTTATTACGCCCTGCTTGAGCCGACTTCTCTCCCCAACTCTCCTCATGAGGGTTACCGGCAGCTGAACCATAAGTACTTTGGAAGTTAGGCTTATAGGCAGCCATGTCAAAAGTGGTATTAGTAGATACCTCTATTCTTGCTTGACCAGCTTTACCCCTTTTTGTTGTAATAAGGATAGCACCATTCGCAGCGCTATTACCATAAAGTGCTGCAGCAGAAGGACCCTTTAGGATCTGTAGATCCTCAATATCATCTGGGTTAATTGATGAAAGACCATCCGAACCCAATGTAACCCCACCAAAAGCACCTTGATCTGTAGATGTTCTTGGATTGTAATTTGTTACAGGCATACCATCAATAACGATAAGCGGTTGTCCTGTTCCATTCAAAGAGTTGTTTCCACGAAGTACAATCTTTGTTGCAGATCCAGCACCACCTGAAGCCTGCTGTATATTTACGTTTGACACCTTACCCGTGATAGAGTTTGTGAAGTTACCACTCTTGACAGCCATCAACTCCTTAGTATCCAAACCCTGAGCAGAATAAGTTAGAGCTCTAACATTCTTACGCACACCAAGTGCCGTAACAACAATCTCCTGAACAGACTTAACATCTGGCTCTAGGTTAACTCTAAGAGTCGATCTATCATCCACAACCAATTCAAATGGGTCATAACTAACGTATGAGAATACCAACACCTCACCCTTTGCCGCCTCAAAAGAGAAGTTTCCATCATAATCTGTGATAGTACCAGTAGTTGTACCTTTGATAGTAATGTTCACACTAGGAAGCGGCTCATTATTCTCATCTAATACAACACCTGTAAGCTTGCGCTTAACTCCTGTACTCTTTGGTTGAAGCTTATAGATATTCACATACTTATCCTTAACCTCAAACTCTAGAGGCTGACCATCTAGAATCTTCTTAAGGACCTCCTCAATAGGCATATCTTTAGCGTCAATAGATATCTTTGCATCTACATTTATGTCATTCTGTTTGTACCAGAATGAGTAGCCTGTCTGTTTTTTAAGAGACTCGATGGCCTCTCCTACGGTTGCTTCCTTTACATTAAGTGTTACCTTTTGAGCAACCATCACGTTCGCACTCAATAGAATGCTACCTAATAGAATCAGGAACCGTTTTCGTGAGTTCATTTTCATGTTAAACTATAAGATTATTAAGGTTACGAAATAGAATAGAAAGAGAAAAGGAAGGTCTGTTTGGAATCTGTTTTTGATCTTCTTACATCATAATGATTTATCAATTTTACTGGTTGTTATCTCAATTGTCTTATTACTTACTCTGTACTCAAAATGGTTACTGACACTAATAATATCGAGTATCTTTGTTATTGGATCACTCTTGTCAATTTCACCATAATAGATCTCTTCAAGCAGCTTTGGATCATGCACCTGGATCTTCACTCCATATATACGCTCTAATTGTCTTACAATCTCACCAAAGCTTCTGTTCCTAAAGATATATTTACCATCTCGCCAGCTCTCTGAGTTAGGGTCATATTTACCTAGTCTCATTGACCTGTCGACACGAATAAACTCTACCTTCTCGTTAGCTGTTAGAATTACTCCTTCCTTGTCACCAAAAAAATCAGTCACTTGAACCTTTCCACTCTGCACCTCTACCTTAAGAGATAGCTCATCTGAGTAGGATTGAACATTAAACTCAGTACCTAGTACCTTGACTGATATCTCACCAGCCTCAACAACGAATGGATGTTTTGTGTCTCTATTGACCTGAAAGAATGCTTCTCCATTTAGAATTACTCTTCTAGAACGACTATTAAAACTATCAGGATACTTAAGCACACTATTACTATTGAGCCAAACCACTGAGCCATCGGCTAATACAACCTTTGCACTCTCACCAGAACCGACAGACACCTCTTGGTATTGCGATTCGTTATTCAGATCACTCCTCCACCTTAACAGGGATTGAAAAGATAGAATAATTAGAGCGACGGCAGCATATTGTATCCATCTTGAGCCTCTAATTTGATCAAAAAGCCTCTTTGTTTTTTGTTTGCTTTTTTCACTATTCACTGAAGGTTCATCTGTCACACTCTTCTCACTACCTATGATAAGAGATAGAGCATAACTATTCTTCAGACGTATGAGCTCTTCTCTATTTTTAGGAGACTCATTTAGCCAACTCTTCAACTTAACTAACTCCTCTTCGTTGGCTTTGTGATTTAAATACTTTCTAATAATTGATTGCATATACAGATTCCTTCATTTTCTCTTTCTATATGGAAAACGCTTAATAATCCAAGGCACCCACAAGAAAATTCGATTTTATTTAAAACTAAAATAAAACCATCAACATAAGTTGACGGCTTTACTATTATTATCACTAATATGAATTCACATAATTAATAGAGTTTCACATTGGAAACAAGAATAAAAGAATTGGCGTATACTCCTTTAAATCACGCCTTAACAACATTAATGCTTGAGATATTCTACGTTCGACAGTTCTTACTGAGACTCCAACCTTTGTGGATATCTCCTTATATGTTAATTCGTCCTGTCTACTTAAAAGAAAAACTTGCTTACACTCCTCTGGTAGAGCCGCAATGGAGCTATCGACTATTGACTGCATCTCTTTAAATGTCAAACTATCCACCTCCAAATCCTCCAGAGCCATAAGGTTTATCTCCTGTTCTAGAGCCTTTGACTTACTCATCTGAGCATAGTTACACCTTACCTGCACTTTCCTCAAATGAGAAAGTGCAAAGTTTCGGGCAGTAGTTACTAAGAAACCCTCAAGATGACTCTCGGACTCAATAGTCTCTCTTACCTCCCATAATTTAATAAAACAGTTTTGTACAATATCATCACTCTCATCAATATCCACAATATACTCATAAGCAAACCTCTGAAGGCGCCTTGCATATATATTGAAGACTTCGCTAAATGCAGCTTCATCCCCCAATTTAAGCCTATTGATGGTTAACTCGTTAATTTTTCTACTTACCATAGTATTAGATCTTGTATGCAGGCAAAAGTAATAAAAGATAACAAAAAAGCAATGATGGTTAATTTATTCAATAATTTATTATTTGTGTCAAAGTGCAACTTATGGAACGGAAAAGTTTTAAAGTAAAAGTATTATGTGGGTACTTTATTGAGTCGCGCGTTTATCTAATAGAAACAAATAGTTATAACCTATGAAAATAACAAAGCAAATTACTACTGCTCTAGCACTAACCCTTCTACTCTCTTGTTCCAGTAACAATGATAGTATAGATAGAGACATCTCGGTAACACCTATCCCAAGAGAGATCAAACAAGGAAAGGAGATCTTCACCATTACAAAATCAACAACCTTTTGGGTAGATGATTGCGACTCACTAGCAAACATAAGAAGAGATCTAAACGAAAGATTTATCTCTGGTTTAGGATTCACACCGCAACCTACTGATGATGTAACGAAAGCTGACATTAAATTAATAATTGATACTACCAGTAATATACCTTCAAATGGGTATAACCTAGATATAACAAAGGAGTCTGTGCTTATCAAATCCCCAAGTGCTGTAGGACTTTATTATGGCTTACAAACACTTTGGCAACTGATGCCACCTTCTTTTGACAGATTCGGTAATAGATTTAATAATGACAAAGTAAGTATCCCATCTATAAGTATCAGCGATTCACCATACTTCGCATACCGTGGAATGATGCTTGATGCTTGTCGTCACTTTCAGAGTATTGAGTTTATAAAAAAACAGCTAGATGTAATGGCAAGCTATAAACTGAACAACTTCCACTGGCACCTAACAGAAGACCAACTATGGACTTTACAAATAGACAAATACCCATTACTAACAGAGATCGGATCAAGAAGAGTAGAACCAGATGGAACTATTCACCAAGGATTCTACACAAAGGATGATATTAGAGAGGTGGTAAAATATGCCGCTGATAGATTTATTACTGTCATACCTGAAATAGAACTACCGGGTCATGCAATGGCTGCATTAACAGCATACCCTGAACTATCATGTACTGGAGGACCATTCAAAGTTAGAAACACCTGGGGTGTAGAGGATAATCTCTATTGTGCAGGAAACGAGAAGGTGTTTGAATTTCTAGGTGGCGTATTTGATGAGGTTATTGAACTATTCCCGAGCAAATACATCCACATAGGAGGAGATGAGGCTCCTAAAAGCATATGGAAAAATTGTCCTAAGTGCCAAAAGAGAATAAAAGATAACAAACTCAAGGATGAAGATGAACTTCAAAGCTGGTTCATTCACAGAGTTGAGAATATGCTTATTGATAGAGGCCGAAAGATTATTGGTTGGGATGAGATACTTGAGGGTGGATTAGCTACTTCGGCTACTGTTATGTCGTGGCAAGGAGAGAAAGGTGGTATTGCTGCTGCTACTATGGGACACGATGTTATTATGAGCCCTACAACTTGGTGCTATATAAATTTCGGACAGGGTGCAGTTGAGGTCGAACCTATTACTATAGAGTATAACTTTACCCTTGAGAACTGTTATAACTACCATCCCATACCAAATGCTATCCCTGAAGATAAGCGACACCATATCATTGGTATTCAAGGTAACATGTGGAATGAGTATGTAAGCACATCATCTGAAGTTGAGTACTTCATTTACCCTCGTATTATTGCAATAGCCGAAACAGGATGGAGCCAACCTGAAAGAAAAAATTGGGATAGCTTCATTCTCCGACTTGATACTCAGCTTGAAAGACTTGAAAACAGAGGTGTAAATTATCATATACCTATGCCTGAAGGTCCACAATCTGACACTATTGAATTTGTTGGTAGCACTACCCTATCATTTAATAATAAAAGAGATTACCAGATGGTGTACACATTAGATGGTAGTGCTCCAAACAGAAAATCAAACAGATATAACTCGCCTATTGAAATCAATGAGAGTAGAACACTTAAAATTGCAACACTCACTCCTTGGGGAAGAGTCTCAAATATAAGAACTATAAACTTAAAGAGCTCAAATTATAGAGCTGCTCAGAAAACTTCTACTCCTTTCACTTGTAGAAGAGCTGAAGGCCATTTCAGAAAATCAACAGAACTCACGAATGCCGTTTGGTCTGATAAGAAGGAGGTAAAAAACTTCGAACACAATCTAACTCCAGAAGAGCTAGGTGCACTAGTTTATGAAGGTTCATTTGAAGTTACTAAAGATAGCATCTACTGCTTCACAACTGAGATGGATGAGCTATATATAGATGGTATATTAGTTCTTCAAAATGATGGTAAGCTAATAAGACACAGCAGAAGCAGAACCTCTATAGCTCTCTCTAAGGGAGTACACAACTTCAAACTAATTATGTTGAATGACAACTTCGGCGGATTCCCAAGAGCATGGAACACTAAAGGATTTCATTTGATTAACAAAGATGGTGAATTCGCACAACTAAATATGTTGTAGAATATTATAACAGGGTACGTCATGGACAATTCACACTGTCCACGGCGTACCCTGTACTATTTTGAAAGAATAAACCAACAAAAACTATCAATTTGAATACAAAATAATAAAACTTCACCCATTTTGTTACAATAAACTTATTAAACTATTGAGTTAAAATTATATCTTTGTTATTCTACATATATTATTTACAATTTTAATAAACCAGAAAGTATGTTGAAACAGTTATGGGAACAATATACAGAAAATGGAGATGAGAGAGCATTCTCTTCTCTATTCACATTAATTGCTTCTGATTTATATAGCTATGGAGTGAGTTTAGGTTACAATAGTGATGATATTAATGATGCTATTCAGGATGTATTCATAAATCTTCATTGCAATAATAAAGCTACCATCAAAGGTGATACTATCAAATTCTATCTGCTAAGATCGGTAAAAAATAGGCTTATTGATATGGATAGAACAAGAAAGCCAACAAGCGAATTAAACAACAATATGCTTGATTTTCACCTTCAACTATCTATAGAAGATGAGTATATTAACAGAGAACATATCTATTTATTAAAAGAGCAAGTAAGCGACATACTAAATCAACTTACAACACACCAAAAGGAGATTGTCTACTTGAGATACATAGAGGGTCTTGAATATGAGCAAATAGCAGATATACTTAACCTTAATGTTCAGAACATTCGAGGACAAGTCTTCAAAGCTCTTCAGAAACTTAGAAAACTATCCCCACAAGAACAAACTACCATCATTCTTCTAGCACTTTTCATAAGATAAGTGGAGAGAAAGCACCTTGAAAAACACCACCCAATAAATGTAATTTTAAATTATTTGAAAATAA
This sequence comes from Bacteroidales bacterium, assembly GCA_051648105.1. Classification (GTDB taxonomy): domain Bacteria; phylum Bacteroidota; class Bacteroidia; order Bacteroidales; family UBA7332; genus UBA7332. Next base: position 19,745 of record JBOFEN010000043.1, on the reverse strand, counting down.
TTCCATAAATAGGAGATATAAAACAGCACTCTTTCGTATATATAGTATAACAACTTTTAATATGAAAGAGACGAAACAAAATACACCAAATAGATTTATTAATGATAAAGAGTTCATTCTAGCATACTACTGCGGAGATATAGAACTTTATAAAAGTCAAATAATAGAAGATAGTCCTGAGTTAATAGAGGAGTTTGATAAAGCTGTTGAGTTAATAAAATGTATAGTTATTAATAAATCAGGATACAAACAGAGTGAGCTAATTGAACAATGCATACGATTAGATAGATCTATTAGAGATAGAAAGGCTATAAAGCAAAGAAAGAGCATCATACTTAAACTCTCTGCTGTAGCTGCTATGGTTGCTTTTCTATTTACTATTACCTATTATCTCACTCCGGAGAGCAGTAACAATAAAATCAATGAGCTACTCTCGTATGATGAGGTATCTATTAATAGTAGCTACACCCAACTATTCAATGAGAAGCAGCTTATATCTACCTACAAATCAGAAGAAACAATTATTGAGGATAAAGCAATAAACAACAAATTAGAGAATAGTGATGACGCTTCACAACTGAAGTTAATTGTTCCATACGGTAAACGAGCTAAACTAACTCTTGATGACGGTAGTCGATTGTGGATAAATGCAGGTTCAATTGTGTCATACCCATCCAAATTCTCTGACAAAAAAAGAGAAATCTTGCTAGATGGAGAGGTATACATTGAGGTTGCAAAAGATGAGAAAAGACCCTTTATTATTAAGAGTAGAGATCTTGATGTAAAAGTCCTTGGCACTAGATTCAACTTCAACTCATATAGCTCTCTAAAAGATAAAAGCGTAACTCTAATATCAGGTAAAGTGGAGATAAAAAACCAATCTAATAATAAAGTAATACTAAAACCCAATGAGCATCTAGCCATAAATGCTAATAGTCAAACTGTAACTACTGTTGATGTTATGGACTACACAAGTTGGAAAGATGGTTACTTATCAATAAAAGAGATAAATGTTTCAACAATATTAGATAAAATAGCACACTACTATAACATTAAGATAGTATCACAAGAGACTCTAGATTACAAATGTAGTGGCCGTTTAAAACTCTCAACCAACCCTCAAGATGTTCTTCACATGATATCTCAAACAGCACCAGTTAGATTCGAAAAAGAGGGTGATATGTACTATGCCTATAGTACATATAAATAGAGAATCGCAAGTCAATTCAAACATAATAACATAACATTTTACAAAAAGCATGATTAGACCTAATTTATTAGGTATGGGGAATCATATACCCATACTTAGGAGAGTCGTCTACAAGTGTGCAGTAGTTGCCCTATTATCACTACCACCAACAGTAGCCTATTCACAAACTAAAAGCCTAACAATAAACCACAAAGGAACACTAAAGGAGTTAATCTCCAAGATAGAGAAGAACAGTGATTATCTTTTCTTCTATTATGATGGATTATTGGATAATCAGAAGAACGTAACTGTAGACATAAGCAACTCTTCAGTAGAAAAGATACTTGATCAAGCTCTTAAGAACAGCCCTCTGAGCTACTCGATAAAAGATAACCAGATAGTTATTAAAAAGAGTGAGAAGAACATCCCAACGACTAAAGAGAGTAATGCTCCGACTCGCAGTATCAAAGGCATTGTTAAAGATGAAACCGGAGAACCAATTATTGGGGCTAACATTATAATAAAGGAGTCAAAAAAAGGCACAATAACAGATTATAATGGAGAGTTTCAACTTGAGATAGCAGACAACTCACTCTTGGAAGTATCATATATGGGTTATGAGCAGAGAGAACTAAACCCTAAAGGTGAGGCATTCCTAAATATTACACTTCACGAGGCATTAGAAGCCATTGACGAAGTAGTCGTTGTAGCATATGGTACTGCAAAGAAATCCTCACTCACAGGATCCACTGCCGTACTAAAGAAAGAGAGAATAGAGAAAATACAAACCTCAAATATTTCCAACGCACTTGAGGGAGCTCTAGCTGGTGTTCAAGTTATTGCTAGCTCTGGACAGCCTGGTGCAGGTGCAACCATCAGGGTACGCGGCGTAGGTTCTATTAATGCCAGCTCTTCTCCTCTATATGTTGTGGATGGTGTCCCATATGAAGGATCTATAAACAGCATTAACCCATCCGACATTGAGTCGATGTCGGTACTCAAAGACGCAGCAGCTGGTGCTCTTTATGGTGCAAGAGGTGCTAACGGTGTAATTCTTATCACCACAAAAAAGGGTAAAGCGGGAAAAGTAAACATCAGTTATGATGGTAAGATTGGGGTAAGTTCTGCTGGAGTACCGCTATATGATAAAATAGATAATGCCTCAGACTACTACGAGATATATTGGGAAGCGATAAGAAACAAGATGGTATTTGCCAACAATATGTCATATGCACAAGCGGGATTCTACGCTTCAAACAACCTAATTAGTGGTGAGAGTGGACTGGTTTATAACTCATACAACTCAGACCCTACGAGGTTGATAAACCCTCTTACCGGAAAAGTTGATCCCAATGCTGAGCTACTATATCAGGATAGTTGGAAAGATGAGATGCTTAAGAGTGGACTAAGACAAGAGCATCAAATGACAATCTCGGGTGGAAGTGATAAGAGTGACTACTTCTTCTCTCTTGGGTACCTCAATGATGAAGGATATATAGCTGCCTCCAACTTTGAACGTATATCCTCGAGGATGAATATCAACCACAACTTCAATAAGTGGCTAAAGGCAGGTGGTAATATGAGCTATTCACATACTACTACTAATGCACCAACAACTGGATCATCAAGCTCTGTAAGTATGTTCTCATTCGTCAATGACATCGCACCAATATATCCCGTATATATGAGAGATGATTTGGGAAACCTAATACTAGATGAGAGTGGGAAAAAAATTCCAGACTTCGGTGAGAAAGGAAGTGATAAGAGACCATTCAACCCCCAATCAAATCCACTTGGCACACAGACCTTAGATATCAACGAGACAACTTTCTCAACATTCAGTGGTCGTGCATATGCCGATATCTCACTAATGAAAGGATTGAGTTTCAGAGCTAACATTGGTTATGACGAGCTAAATGGTAAGGGCACATTCTCTATGAACTCAAAGTATGGACAAGGAGCATCTGAGCAAGTAGGTGGTTCATTAACCAAATCTACAAGTTTAACACGATTCTTCTATCAGAACACTCTACTAAACTATGCCAACAGTTTGGGTAAGCATACAGTAGATGGCATGTTAGGACACGAATCGACTTGGAGAGGCCGATATGTACAGAGCGGTAGCAAACGCAAGTTTTTCCTTGACGATAATGATGAACTTAACGGTGCAATAATATATCAGTCACTCTCTAGTGAGGGTAGCGAATATGCCGTAGAAGGTTACCTCTCAAGAGCCAACTACAATTACGACAACCGCTACTACATATCAGGAAGTTATAGAAGAGACGGCTCCTCAAGATTCAAAAAGGAAAACCGTTGGGGAAACTTCTGGTCTGCTAGTGCTTCTTGGCGAATATCTCAAGAGAAGTTTATGCGACCAACAAAAGATTGGCTCGATGATCTAAAGCTTAAGATCAGTTACGGTACACAAGGGAATGATAACATAAGTGGTGATGTGCCCTATCTAACACTCTACTCTGTAGATAATAACAATGGAGAGTTCTCGCTTTCTCAGATAACTCAAGGTAACGATGATATCACGTGGGAGAAAAACCACAACTTCAACGTGGGTTTCGAAACTAGACTATTCAACAAACTAAACCTTACTGTTGAATACTTCAATAGGATGACTAAAGACTTACTATTTATGGTACCCCGTGCTCCCTCAACAGGAATAAACTCAGTACCTGAGAATATAGGTGATATGAGAAACCGTGGCCTTGAGGTGGAGCTAGACTATCAAATCATCAACACAAAAGATTGGTCATTCAACATTGGGCTTAATGCCACCCACTTTAAGAACGAGATACTTAAGCTTCCACCAAACAACAGAGAGAATGGTATAGTAAGTGGAAGCAGGCTACTCAGAGAGGGTGCTTCGATCTACAATCTATATATGTTTGACTTCGCAGGAGTTGACCCGCAGGATGGATCTGCACTATATTGGGCAGATAAAAAAGATGGTGATAAAGCAACAAAAGTTAAGGTCAAGAATAGCGACTATGCCACTCGTTATGAAGTTGGAACCTCCATCCCTAAAGTCTATGGTGGTGTCAATATGGCTCTAAGATACAGGCAGTGGGACCTTAGTATGATATTCAACTACCAGTTTGGCGGTAAACTAATAGATGAGTCATACCTAATGTCTATGAGTGATCCAAAGACAGGATACAACTACCATAAGGATATCTTCAAGCGATGGACACCAGACAATAGAGAGACAGATGTACCAAGAGTTCAAGATGGTAACTCAGCTCAAACGGGAGTGGTCTCGACACGCTTCCTTACCTCTGCCTCATACTTCAATATAAAGAATAGCTCTATTGGTTACACCTTCAAAAAAAGCCTACTAAATAACATTGGCGTGGAGCGTCTAAGACTACACGTAGTAGGCGACAATCTTTGGCTACTCTCTGCAAGAAGGGGGCTAGATCCAAGACAAGGATTCGGTGGAGCCTCTAGCTCTGGTTCATACCTAGCAGCACGTACTATCTCTTTTGGTGTAAATCTGACTCTATAAATTTCACAATATGATTCGCAAATCAATACACATTGTAACAATCTCAATTCTCCTGACTCTTTTTGGTTGCTCCGACGGCTTCTTAGATCGCCATCCTAGCGGACCTGTAAGTAGCGAGAGTGGTAATGAGTTTATCAAAGCAAGAATATCTAGTGCATACGCAATGATGTATGCTACAAATATCGGGAGTTCAGGCGAAGATGACAACTTCGGACACCTATCATATCTACATGCAACGGAGATGTGGGGAAACGATATCGTTATGTTCAAATACAACTATGCATGGTTTTCTTTTGACTATAAGTTTCAAACAAGACAAGAGGTATATGCTCGTATGTTCTATCCTTGGAACTTCTACTACAAGATGGTATTCGTAGCCAATGAGGTTATCCATGCAATAAACGACAACGAGGCTAATCAAGATATGCTTCACCTAAAGGGACAAGCGTATGGGCTTAGAGGTTTCGCATACCATATGCTATCTCAATACTATTCAGAAGCATACTCTATTGATTCACAAACACCTGGAACTCCAATCTACCTAACACCCAACGAGCCAAACAAAGGAAGAGGGACACTAGAGGATCTATACAGTAGAGCAGAAGAAGATCTAACTATATCATTAAATATGTTGGAGAACTTCAGGCGCAAAAACAAACAAGAGCTTGACAAACAGATAGTCTCTGGAATCCTTGCTAGAGTATATCTAACTAAGGGAGATTGGTCAAAAGCTGCTCAAGCTGCAAGAAGAGCGAGAGCTGGATGGAGCTCGATGAGTTCAGAAGATACTCTTGATGGATTCATGGATGCAGCCAACAGTTCATGGATGTGGGCTGGATTGATTACCGAGGAGAACTCTACAAATATTGCCTCTTTCCATGGATTCCTCTCTAACTATGGTGATGGTGGATATGGGCCTTTCCAACAGCGTTGCATATTCAGCAAGCTATATGATGAGATTTCTCAGAGTGACATCAGAAAGAGGTGGTTCATAAACCCTAGGATGAGTAATGTACCTGACAAGGTTAAGTATCCAGCTCCATACGCAAACATAAAATTCAATATTGATGGTAACTGGACTGAAGATGTCCCTTTTATGCGCACCGAAGAGATGATACTTATTGAATCTGAGGCTCTTGTTCATCAAGGAGATAACCAAGGTGCAGCAACCGTTCTTCAAGAGCTTATGTACAATCGTGATCCATCTTGGAATAAGAGTAGTGTAACACTTGAGGATGTACTTCTTCAGCGTCGCATTGAGCTATGGGGCGAGGGATTCACTTTCTTCGATCTAAAAAGACTGCAACTACCTATGAACCGCGAGGGTGGCAATCATAAAACAGATGCTATGTTCAATCTAGAGCCAAACAGTAAATACTTTGTATACTTAATACCGCTAAGGGAGATACAAAACAATGAGTATATAAATAGTAACGATCAAAATGAGATATGAGAACAATAATTTATACAATCGAAACATTATCGCTCCTTCTGCTCATGGCACTTATTGGGTGTAGCGAAATAAACAAATCTGACTATGACCCTCCTGTCGGCTTACTACCATCAGGACTAAAGTCAATAGAAGTAGTATCTATAAACGCACCGAGCATAACTCTAAGATCAGGATTAGAGACCCAAACAAATAACCTTTCGATCTATGAATATGGAATAGTTATCTCTACACACCCCCAACCATTCTTAACAGAGGATGCTTCAATAATAAGGAGCACCTCCGAGAGCACTTCATCCTTTGAGGTTACCTTCCAAGGTATGAAGTCAGAACAGAGATACTACGCTTGCAGCTACGCTCTCAACGCCAACGGTGCTGCATATGGAGAGGTGTTCTCATTTGAGTCACCATACATCTCGCCTCTACTTGAGTTAACAGGCAGTTATAAGGTAATAGAAAATAGAATAAACTCTGGGGCTGTCAATCCATACGACATATACATTGAATTCACCACAGAATATGATCAGGACGAGGATGAAACCTACGAATATCTTAAAGTCACAGGACTTGGGTGTGGACCAAACAGCTGGAATAGCAAGGCTACCACATTAAACATCATACCTCTTCAGCAAGAAGGAAGTAAGATACAGTTCATGATTCCATTCAACTATATAGATATTAAACTTGACACTACCTACCCCGCGGCTATGGTAAACTACAAGTGGGCTATTTACGAAGAGGATGATATGAATATGTTTGGAGAGATAGACCTCGAGAAACAGAGTTTCACACTCAATACCCCATACACCTTCCTTAAGGTTGACAATGGAGTTGTAACATCAACATACTACTACGCAGCCGAAGCTTCGGTATGGACAAAGAATAAGAACTAATTTTCTAACTTTAATAACATTAGTCATGAAAAGATTTCTACTATCATTAAGTATGCTTTTAATTGTCTGTCAAGGATGGGCACAAGAGGGTGAAACAGTTTATCACGCTGAAGATCTTAAAGCTCTAGAAACATTTGTAAAGGCTCATCCAGACTATGAGCATCTTGTTAACTACTGGGAAGATATGGTATATCTCGAGAATGTTGGATCCAGTGACAAGTTCGGGGTTACATGGAAAGAAAATGATGGCGTTAAAAGGATTACAAAATTCCAGATTAACAACACCATTGCTGATGAAAAAGAGTTTGGTTCTATAGATCTAAACGGATTCACTGCTCTTGAAAATATCACAATTAAGTTCACTGATGCCACATCTGTGGATGCCTCTAAACTGACAAATGTAAACCATGTTGAGATAAGGAATACTAACGTCACAGACGTAGCTATTCCTCACTCCATTGCAACTCTATATCTATACAACAACAGTGAATATAGTAATGGGGATCTATCTCAATTTACCAACCTAACATACCTATTAATAGGTAATATGCCTATCAATAGTCTTACCATTGGGTCTGATAAGATCTCGACACTTACTGTTTTTGATCTACCTATTAATGAGTTAGATCTGAGTATCACTAAGGATGCACTAGTAAGAGTAGATATTTCAGGATGCAAAATTGAGAACTTCAACTTTGATGCCTATCCAAATATGACAGAGTTAACACTCGATAATTGTGGGCTTACAACTCTTCCTATCAATAATCTAGTAAATGAGCTTACACTATATGTATCAGACAACAACTTGACACATCTAGATCTAACAGATCTACCTAATGTTAAATCTGTTACAGCTCAAAATAGCAATATTGAGAGAGTATCATTCTCTGAGAACTCAACTATCCTAGGTCTAATAAACCTTACTAACAACAACATTGAGACCCTAGACATGAGTAGTTGGAACTTTGATGCTTCTGGTATGAATATACTAAGAGCTGGTAACAATCCATTAAAAGAGATTATTCCACATAAAAATGTAAAAACATTAGTTGTGACAAGCGGGAAACTAACCTCTTTAGATCTCTCAGAATGTACTCTATTATCATCACTAGACTGCAAGTATAATCAACTAAACTTCCACACTGTAAAGACTCCTAAATACAACTTTAGATATACTTTATCTCCACAAGACTCTATCAAAGTTTCAGGTGAAAGCAACACGCTTGTAGCAGGCGACATTGTAGATCTTTCTGCATTCACATCTCCTGAAGATGGCGAGACAGGTTTCGAATGGTACATCTTTGTTAATGGAAAAGCTACAAAAACAGACAAAATTGTAGCTAACCAAGAATTCGGTATCTTCACTATGCCTGAAGGTGAATATGGAAGATACTATTGCAAGATAACTACAACTACACCACTTATCAAGAATATGTTCCTTGTAACTGAAGCATTTGATCTAACCGAGGCTACATCTGTTGGAACGATAAAGAAATCAATCTCTATCTCCCCTAATCCAGTAAAGAATATGCTAACATTCAAAGGATGTAACAACGAGATAGTATCTATATTCAATACAACAGGAGAGCTTATTCACTCACAAAAAGCAGACAGCGATCTTGTTACTCTCAATGTGTCTTCTTGGGTTAATGGCCTATACTTTGTAAAGGTGAATAACACCACACATAAACTAATTAAAAACTAGGATAGAAATGAACAAGAGATTACAATCACTATCACTGATGATAAGCTGCTCCCTTTTGGTAGCTGCTCAGTGGTCAAGCACCCCCTCGGAAAATCTAGCTTGGAAAAATATAAGCGCAACTACGTCATTCCCTGGTGAGCTAGTCGTAGACAACAGATCTGGAAATATTTATGCTACAATGGAGATAAATGAGAAGCTAAATGGTGACACCGACACCGGGCTTAGTCTCCCTGTATACCTACAGATATTTGACACACATGGATATCCACTCTTGAAAGAGAATGGACTTTTAGTAACTGAACAACAAACGAAATCATATTCAACTGGATATACTCTTTTGGTTGCAGACAATGGGGATGCAATCATAGCATACACAGATGTCAGACACAACGGTTCTGCTGAGATATACCTATATCGTATCACAAAAGAGGGAAAGCACCTTTGGTTTGATGATGAGTCAAGGCCGGGTAAACGTCTTACCGACAATGAGGCTCAAGAGATGCGTATACGAATGGTCAAGTTTGATAATGATAAGTATGTTGTGGCTTGGAGTGAGGCGGCAATAACTAGATTCACAACCATAGATCAAGATGGTGAGGTTACAAATAAATACCCTACCGACCTAGCTGACAACACAATAGCCCCTATGCTTCTTGCTACAGAAGACTCTGGTTTTATCATTTCATATGCTATTCAAAATAGTGATAGTAAATACCAGCTTATTGCTGAGAAGTACGATACTAACCTAAATAGAGTATGGCAAAATACATTCGCATACTCGGGTGTAAACGCCACTACTAGATACAAGATGATCAGCGATGGTGATAATGGAGTGATATTCGCTTGGTCATGGGGAGTAAACCTTGGTGATGCTTATGTTAGCATACAGCATATAAAAGCTGACGGAACGAAAGTAATTGCAGACAATGTTCTTACTGATAGTAACTCCAACTTCCAACATGAATATCCTGTTGTATCATATGATCTAGGAAGTGATGAGATAGTTGTAGCTTGGAGAAAGCGCAGAAAGACAGCCACCTCATCTCTACTAGACAAGATGGTAGTTCGTCGATATGTTGCTGGTGTTGCTACAACTGGAGTGACTGATGCAGAAATTATGCTATTCTCCGATGGACCATCTTACTCATATGTTCCACACTCACTTTTTAGTTGTGAAAATGGTGATATTATATACTCCTTCACGAAAGGTGTTAGTTCGGGTAGATCGGATGAGATTCTTAGCAAGAGATATGATAGGTCACTCAATGAGGTTTGGTCAGAAACCATCACCTCCAAACCAACACCTAAAAGTCTATCTCGCAATGCCATCTCACATAATAATCAAGTTATTATGCAGTGGAATGAGGAGGATGGTGACGCTAAAGCATCTATGAGAATACAGAACATCAGCTTTGACGGTAAACTTGGTGTATCACTCTCCAATAGCTTAGAGAACTCATTCTCTAAAGAGTGGGCTTCGATCTACCCTACATTAGTTACTGAAAATATAGTGCTAAACTTAGAGGTAGAAAGAGAATCTAAAGTTTCTGTCGTTATCTACAATCTTGTAGGTGCTAAAATTAAGTATCTATACTCACAAAAGTGCGATGCGGGTACTCACCAAATGAACTTCAATGTTAGTGGAATAAACCCTGGAATTTATTTCATCGAGGTTAAAAGCAATACGCAACGCTACGTACAGCGCATAGTTATCCAATAAATAAGTATAGAATGAGATATAATATTAGAGCATTAATTTTATCAGTTATCCTTTCTGGTTTTTCGTTGGGCCTCACGGCTCAACGAAAGGCTGTGAATGGAGTATATGGCGGAATCGTAAAGGTGAAGCTATCATCCACCACAGCTGAACAGCTAAACAGTAGAGTTTTCAACTCTAGTTCAGCTACAACTTTTGGTGTCAATCAACTAGACACAGAGTTGAGATCAGCAAATGTATCTCGCATTGAGAGACTAGTACCATATTCATACAAGCATGAAGCTAAACTTGCAGCTTCAGGCATGAACCGTTGGTACGTAATATATTATGAGCAAGATCTTTCGCCCGAATCTTTAGCCTCTACTCTGTCAAAAGTCACAGAAGTAGAGAAGACCAGCCTCGAACTTGAGTCTAGTGCTTATAGCGTAAATAGTAATACTAGCTCTATCATGAACGATCCTAGAGCTAGGGATCAGTGGCATTACGACAACCTTGGACTAAATGGGGGTCGCATAGGTGCTGATGTTAAATTGAGTAAGGCTCACCTCATCGAGACAGGTAAACCTAATGTTATCGTATCTGTACACGATTTCGGTGTTGAATACAATCACCTTGACTTGGCACAAAACATGTGGGTCAACCAAGCTGAGTGGAATGGTATTCCTGGCGTTGACGATGATGGCAACGGTTACGTTGATGATATATATGGATATAACTTTGCAGCTTCATCGCCTACAATCACTCCTGGTGAACACGGTACACACTGTGCTGGTACTGTTGCTGCCGTAAATAACAATGGTATTGGTGTGATTGGTGTAGCTGGTGGTAATGGACTCCCAAATAGTGGGGTTCGTATTATGTCCACTCAAACTTTCGCAACAAACAGCTCTGCTGCTGGTCGTCATGCTTTGGCTTTCATCTACGCTGCCAACAATGGAGCTGTAATTGCGCAAAACTCTTGGGGGTATACTACTCCTGGAGGATATGAAGCTGAGACACTAGAAGCTATTGACTACTTCATAGACTATGCAGGACACTATCCAGGCTCTCCTATGAAAGGTGGATTAGTTGTCTTTGCATCGGGCAACTCATCTATGAGTGGTCAGTTCTACCCTGGATGCTACGACAGAGTTATATCGGTAAGCTCAACAAACAATAAAGATGAAGCCTCTTACTATACTAACTACGATAGTTGGGTTACTCTATCCGCACCTGGTGGTGAGACAAGTGTTAATTCAGATCCACGTGGTGTATTGAGTACAGTACTCAATCATGGCTACAACTACCTTCAAGGAACATCTATGGCTTGTCCACACGTCTCTGGTGTTGCAGCACTTATAGTATCAAAATTTGGTCATGAGGGATATACCCCTGATCAAGTCAAACAGCGGTTGATCAACTCTACCGACACACTTGAATATCTACTTCCTAAATATAGAGGTAAGATGGGAGTCGGAAGACTAAATGCATGGATTGCTCTTTCCGATCCGCAAGGCAAATCTCCTGAGAAAGCAACCTTGAGTGTTGTTTCATCATCTCAAGATGCTGTTACTCTCAAGTGGAATGTTGTTGCTGACGCCGGTGGTGCTTATGTAAATAACTACCAACTATTATATTCAAAAGAGCCTTTCACAGGTGATAACCTAACTAATATTGAAACGGTAAATATCAGAACAACCAAAGAGCTCAATCAAGAGACAACACACCTCATCAACAAACTGATGAGTAATGGTAAATACTACTTCAGACTAAAGGCAATAGACTTATTTGGTAACAGTTCTATCTCCGAGATGATCACTGCTGAGACAGAGGCAGGACCAGAGATGGCTATTTTCCACGATGAGCAGACCTACCAACTAACCTACCCCAACCTAACAAACAGTTCATCTATCAATATCTCTAACAGTGGTATAGGCGAACTTCGTTGGGAGAGTAGTATACAGAAAGTCGTTGGGGCTTCTCTGAAAAATCTTATTCTACCTCAAACAGCCCTTAGTAGCTTCGAGGTGAGTGATAATACACTTGAAGTAAAAGAGGTAAAACCATACGATGTAGGTATTGGAAATATTGGGGGTGATGATGTACTTTATACTGACAGTATATGGTATGACCCTGATAGAAGAGGTGACAAGAGAATTGGTATCTCTACCCCTGGGGCTATATATACCATAGGTAAACGATTTGTAGTTAACCAAGAGAGAGGCTTCATCCTTTCTCATATAAAGTATACATTTTCTCGTGACGGGGCTACTCTGCCCCTAATCTTCGAGGTATATCGCGATGGGGTCTACCCTAACTCTGGTGAGCTAGTCTCTGAGTTTATGTACTACGGTGGTGGTGCTACTCCTGAGGATCACTATATAGAGCTTCCAGCTCCTGTAAAGTTCAATCAGAACGAAAACTTCTGGGTTGTAATCTACCACCCTTCTGGCATGAAAACCCCTTCCCTTATCAATGAACCCGAATATATTGCTGATTACGACTATGTAAGTGGTGATGCAGGCAACTCATGGAGTGAGATATCTATTGCCTATGGCAAACCTGCAATGTTTAAGATCAGAGCGCTACAAGGAACAACAATGAGACATATCTCACTGAGTCCCGACTATGGACGTATAGCTCCTGGTATTACAGAAAAGATTAATGTAGATATCGACGCTACTCGACTTGTGAATGGCACACACAATGCCAACATATATATCATGAGTAACGACGCTAGTAACCAAAGCTACGAAATACCTGTTAAGATCAACGTGACCGGTCAGCTTCCAAATCCAACACTTAGTCACAACATCGTTGAGTTTGCTGGTGTATCTGTAGGAGCTACTCTCTCAAAAGAGATAACAGTAAGCAATAGTGGCTACGGAGCTTGGAACGTATCAGAGGTGAGAGTAACAAATAGCGACTATCGTGTAAATAGTGAACCTTTCATACTTCAACCAGGAGAGCAGAAGAGTCTACGCATTGATTTTGTTCCAACGGTGGAGGATAACAACTCAAATGCAACACTACAATTCATCTCTTCTGAAACTAATCTTGAGGCTAGACTGATTGGTTATGGTAGAAGTGCTTCTAAACTATCTACTAAAGATTTGTTGATCAACAGCAACATCACACAATCAAGCGTAGTAGAAGCAGAGGTAAAACTCACTAACGAAGGTAAGAACACTCTTATCTACTCCATACCTAAACTAACCTCTGGGGGAGCTATAACTACAGAAGTGGGCAACTACAGCTGGGAGGGTAGCTCAATGACAAATGCTCGTCCTTACAGATTTGAGGATATATCACAGAGTGGAACAAATGTACCATTCATCAACTCAAAAGACGATGCCTCTGCTATGGATATGGCAATAGGCTTTGATTTCCCATTCTACGACAAGATACATAGTACTCTGAATGTTAACTACAATGGCTTTATCAACTTCGGCACTATGCCATCATCGACTCACGTTAACCGAGCTCTTCCTTCTAAGGATGCACCGAAGAGTGGTATATTCGGTATGTGGGGAGATATAGTTTCTGCCTCTAGTATAAAATATAGAGCCAACGAGGAGTGCTTCATAGTCCAGTGGACAGATGCTAAGTTCTACCGTTCAACTATAAAAGCTACCTTCCAGATAGCACTATTTCCTTCGGGCATAGTAGAGATACGCTATCAAGAGATCACTCCTGAATCGGGAGAGGAGATCTATACAATAGGTATTCAAGATGAGACCGGTAATGTTGGAGTAGGTGTTATACACAAGAGTGCATATGCATCATCGCAAAGTATGACTACTCTCTATCCATACACCTGCAATGCAGTTAGCTCTGTTGACAAACGAGAAGGGGTGATTGAACCGAATAGCTCCGAGACTATTGTAGTGAAGCTAGATGCTTCGATTGATAAGTTGACAAATGGGGAACACCTTTCTGATCTTCTTATCTTGACAAATGATCCAGTAAACGCTGCCTTCCATCTACCTATCAAGTTAAACGTTGAGGGTGAGGGCAAGATGAATATTTCTACCGCTAATATTGACTTCGAGAACACTCTCACTGATGTGACTTATGAGTTTGGTCTTCTAGTTCAAAACCTAGGAAATAAGGCTATCAATGTGAAACCAAAAGCTAGAAACAGTGCTATAACTTTTGGTGATTACACAAATAGTGGTATAGATATAGAGCCATATAGCTCTGCTTCTATACCAGTACTTTTCACTCCTACTCTTCTTGGTGAGTTCACTAGCGAGGTTACTCTCGAGTCAAACGATCATGTAAATAGCAAACACACTATTGCTGTGAGCTCTATCGTGACTGAGGCACCTAAGATAGAACTATCAACAAGTTCACTAGATATAGTTGTTGAAGCTGGCAAAGTATATGAGACAGTGTTTATCGTCTCTAATAGAGCCAACACCTCTAACCTAGATTACACTATCTCCACACCAGAGTGGATGGAGGTTATAGACCCTCAACCATCGGGTGGTGGTGTTGATAGCGACTACGGGTATCGTTGGAGAGACAACAAAGGTGACAACTCAACATCTGTTGGTTATAGTTGGGTAGACATACGCAATGGCTCGCAGGAGCTAACAATGGATATGACCTCATTCAACGCCTCATTTGAGTTGCCATTCAGCTTCCCATTCTATGGCAAAGAGCAGAGCAATATCTATATATCTGGATTCGGAGCAATTGCCTTCAGCGAGAAGGATGCTGCAAGCATGAACATATCTCAGATACCTGCTAAGGATAATAACAATGGACTGATCATACCTCTTTATAGTGCTATGCTTCAACCTTCTCTTGCTCAAAGTAGATACTACGTGAAGAGTGAAGAGAATAGAGTGATCATTCAGTTCCAAAACATTCAGACTAAGGTAGGTGGTTCTGTTACTTTCCAAGTTCACCTTCATAAAGATGGACGCATCAACTACTACTACCATCAAGTTGAGAACTTTATGTACTTAAGCCAAGCAATGGTTGGTCTTGAGGATTACAACGGCGAGAAGGCTCTTCTTATCTCTAGCAACAAAAGCTACCTATGTAACAACCTAGCTATTGAGTTCTATCCTCCTAGACACGGATCTCTTGATGCTAACGGTTCTAAAAGCTGGAGACTGAAAGTATCTGCCGAAGATAAGTTTGAGATGAGTGATTCAGACCATATACTTATACGTTCGAATGACCCTAAAGCTTTGATCACGGAGATTCCTCTAACGATGAATGTTGTAGGTAAGGTAGAGTTGGAATACCCATCCTCTGCTGATCTAGGTTATGTGTTTGTAGCTCAGGACCAGAACAACCAGCCTGTAGCTCAACCATTCGAGGTGATTATTAAGAATAACGGTACTAAGAAAGCTGTAATCAAGAGTGTACAGCTTAAAAATCTTCACCAGAACTTAATATCATCTATCTCTACAGCTTCACCTTCGACTATCAATGAGAAGCAGGAGATGGCGATTGAGTTCACTCTAGCTGCTAAGGGTGCTGCACCTATGACTAATGGTGAGCTTCACATTGAATTTGAGGGTATGGAGAGTATAATTATTCTTCTGCAATCAAAAACCACGCTTCCTCCTGTTAGTGAGACTTCAAAACAGTTTATCACATGGCAAGGTGTAATGAGTGATGAGCATGCTCCAATATCATTCAACCTATCTAATAAGGGGGTTAGCACAAATGGAAAACTTGAGTACTCCATCTATAGCAGATACCTATCTGGACCAAGAGTTGAGACAAAAGAGAACTCACTATTCTTAAATAGAAGTCAAACTAAACAACAACAGCTAACCATGTATAATGGTGTTGCTGAAGATATGGTATATGGCAACTCATCTGATCTTATCTTCCAAGATAGTCTACTATATGACCTTCCTGGATTCCCTGATGACTACCTAGGCTTTGGTGCTGGCGACTTTGTTTGTGCTAACAAGTTC
Organism: Bacteroidales bacterium; assembly: GCA_051648105.1. GTDB lineage: Bacteria > Bacteroidota > Bacteroidia > Bacteroidales > UBA7332 > UBA7332. Next base: position 3,347 of record JBOFEN010000043.1, on the reverse strand, counting down.
ACTGTTTCTGAGAAGTCATTCAGATTGACTCACGCATATAACTACTACTATACTGGATACACCATGAATGGAACAGTATCGGTTGTTAAAGGTGGCACAAACCCTGACAATGGTACTCTTCTTGTTGAGACACCATTCACAATCCAAAAAAGTGGTGAAGTGATAGTTCCTCTTCCCGAGGCTATCTCATTTGAAGTGGGAGAGAGCTTCTGGATTGTCTTCTCGGTGAAGAACGCACCTAACTCGCAAGGGGTAAATATTAACTCTGTGATGACGGATGTATCATTCTACACCAATGGAGAGACTTGGTACGAGCTTACAAAAGACTCTGGGTTGAGCACAAGACCTGTATTCAAGATCCGTGGTTACTCGATTGCAGAGGAGTGGTTGGAGATAACTCCTATGAGTGGTACAATCAATGCTCTACAATCAGAAGAGATTCAAGTGGCCTTCAAACGTCTATCGCTACCAAAAGCAAAGAGTTATGCTGAGTTACTAATCTCGACTAATGACCCTCTAAATAGGGAGATCACAATCCCTGTATCTGCCATCTTCAATGAGCGTCCTCAATTCGTTGAGACTCCAAGTCAAGTGAACAGAATATATGAGGGTGAACTACACAACTATCGTATTGTTGCTTCTGACATTGATGGTGACGAAGTTTCATACGGCACCAAAGGTTCACTACCTGAAGGGTTCTCCCTAAATGTTGTTAGCGGCGTGGCTACTCTATCGGTTAATGCTGTTCATGGAACTGCTGGTATATACACAGTGACAGTTACAGCTCAAGATGGCATAAACACCCCTGCTGAGTTCCCTATAGTATTCGAGATTATCAAGATCAATAGGGCACCTGAGACAAACATTGATGAAATACTACCAATACGTATCAATGGCACACAGTTAGTTCTTGAACTCAACGACTACTTCTCTGATGCTGATGGCGACGAACTGCTTTATGGTCACCAAATAGAACAAGGCGAGCCATTCACTGTTGAGCGTCTTCAGAGTAGATTGACTATTACTGGTACTAATATTGGCGAAGGAAGCTTCACTATATTCTGTAGTGACGGTAAGAGATCTATCTCAAAACTTATACCTGTCATAGTCGATCTTATCAGTGGACTAGAGGATAAGATGAGCCAAGAGGTAAACATCTACCCTAACCCTGCGGTTGAGTCGACCTCTATCAGCTGGAGTGAAAACCTTGATGTAGATAGATTGGAGATAGTTACCATAGATGGTAAAATGATTTCAAACATCAGAGTGAACTCATTCGACAACTCTACCAACGTAGACATTAGCAGACTAACGTCTGGTTACTACGTAGTGAGACTAATTAGTGGTGATACAATTGTTGCACACAAGCAACTAATTAAACAGTAACACTTAGTTATATTTTTCAATATGCCGATTGGGCAGTAGTCGATGATGACTACTGCCCAATCCTTTTTGTGGAGTGTACTATAAACAGATATGGTCAGAGTTACGAATAACCCTGACCATATCTATTTATATCAATGCCTGATCTTCAACTACTCGTTGATGTCATGAACCTTCTCACCCATTATGTAAGTAGCAATAATATTTCTATCATCACCCATTATCTGCAATCCAAAGAGTGTCGTCTGAATATCCAACTGATTTGTACGCTCCAAGAACTCACGTCTCAATCTCTGTGGGACAGTAGCTTCACAATCAAAAACAACAAAGTCTGCCTCTTTACCACTCTCAAAATTACCAACTAAATGATCAATCTTAAGCGCTCTTGCTGCACCTAGTGTAGCTCTATAGTACGCCTCGAACGGATCCATAGTATAACCTTGTACGTGTTGAACCTTATATGACTCACCCAATGTCTGAAGCATAGAGAAAGAGGTACCACCACCGACGTCAGTAGCAATAGCCGATTGAACGCCTGCCTGGTGAGCTCTATTCATATCGAAAAGACCACTACCAAGGAAGTTATTCGATGTTGGACAGTGTGTGATTGTTGCTCCCGCCTTAGCTATACGACTAAGCTCAGAGTCAGATAAGTGAATCCCATGTGCAAGGAAAGTGTGATCGGTAATCAAACCAGCCTCCTCATATACAGCAAGGTAATCCTCACACTCAGGATATAGAGCCTTGATCATGCTTACCTCAGTGCTGTTCTCCGAGATGTGAGTCTGTATGTATGTACCAGGGAACTCCTTATGCATCTCACCCAACATCTTCATCGAATCCATATCACACGAGACAGCAAAGCGAGGAGTAAATGCATATAGGTTACGCCCCACCCCATGCCATCTATTAATGAGCTCTCTACTCTCCTCTATCCACGAATCACCATTATCAAGAAGTGCACCATCACCATTACGGTTCATAGTCACACGACCTGTTATCATTCTCATATTAAACTCAGAAGCTGCCTCAAAAAGCGCATTCACAGACTCCTTATGTACAGTAGAGAAAGCCATACATGAGGTAGTACCATTCCTAAAAAGCTCCTTAAGGAAAACCTTAGCAATCATGTCACTCTTCTCCTTAGAACGAAACTCGCGCTCTACGGGGAAGGCATAATGATTCAACCAATCAATTAATTGGTGACCAAATGATCCAATAATCTCTGTTTGTGGGAAGTGGATATGAGTATCTATGAATCCTGGCATTATTAGTTTACCACTATAATCCAGTATCTCTGCCTCTGGGTATGATTTCAATATATCTGAGTAGCGATCAACAGCCTCTACCTTTCCATCTCGGATAGCTAAAGCACCATCTACTATGTAGCGCGCCACTGGTTTTTGTGCATCGGTGGTGTACTCCCCTAGGAAGTCAAAGATATCACCACGAACTATCTTTATCGCTTGTTTCATTATCATCTTCATTACATGAATAGTATCTCTTAGCGATAGACAAAAGTACTCCTTTTCGCTAACATAGCAACAGCTTCAACAATAATTATATTAAAAAAAAGTGGAGCTAATGTTTGCACTTTCCATTTATTATCCTACCTTTGCAGTGCAATTGAGAGAAACAATATCTCGCTAATGCAAACTCAATCGACTGGAGAGATGGCAGAGTGGTCGAATGCGGCGGTCTTGAAAACCGTTGTACTGCAAGGTACCGGGGGTTCGAATCCCTCTCTCTCCGCAAAGAGCGTTGAAAACGAAAGTTTTCAACGCTCTTTTTTTGTACATTACCCCACCATTCTCTAAGAAAAATTGGATCAAGTCCAAAACTTGTGGGAATGTTAAATGTTTAGTTGGACTACGCATATATTTTGCATAGTCTAAATAGGAAGAACTTTATATCTCTTACACCTCTAAAATCAGCCCTAAAAGCTTTTATCTTTGCGTTAAAGG
>JBOFEN010000042.1:0-6231 GCA_051648105.1 Bacteroidales bacterium | reverse complement strand
CTGACGAGATATACAAACTAGATAAGAGTATTAACTACGTGCTACCACTAGAGCTTATAAATTCGAAAGACTCTATAAACTCCAACCTAAATAAGCTATTTGTAAATCCGAGTGTCGTAATTCCTTCAATAAATCTCAGGAATTTTGGCGAACAAGATGCAGTAGAAGATGCAGAAAACCCTACAATAAGTAGATATACATTGAATGCCGAAATGCCTTTGGCTAATCAATGGACATTTGATTGCTCACTAGAGGTTGACCCTACACTTCTTGATGAATTCAATGCAAATAACAGTATCAAATATGCACTATTGCCTCAGGAAGCATACCAGTTCAATCCGAAGATGGAATTTACTCCTGGAAATAGCGAAATAGAGACTATTGTAACCATTGACAGAAGTAAAGTTACTCCAGGAGACTACATCCTACCGATTCGTCTATCAGAATGTTCTAATGAGGCATTTCAGATCCAAGATGGTATGAATACTTGTCTTGTAAAAGTTTCACTCAAAAGCGTAAAACTGACAACTAGTATGCTTTCAACAAATGCTCAAGAGGCAACAGAGGGTGCTATTGCAGGACTTATAGATGGAGACCTCTCGACATTCTTCCACTCTACTTGGAGTGCACCAGCGGCTTCGTTACCTCACTATTTCCAGCTTAAATTGGATACGGGAGTAAAGAGTATGAAATTCCAGTACTATACTCGACACAACAGCGGCAACCAAGCTCCTCAAACAATAGTTGTTAAAGGTAGTAACGATGGTACTAACTTTGTAACAATACAAACGTTTGATAGTGAATTGCCAAGAACAGCAGCTACAGTTTACAATACTCCAATTTTTACATCAGATATTGCTTACAAATATTTGAGATTTGAAGTTCCTGTTAGTGTTGCAGGCAATAATACTTACTTCTCTATGGGTGAGTTTAAATTATGGGGCGAGTAATTAATAATTAAGTTGAATAACCGAAAGGAGAGGATGAAAAGAGAAAAGGCTTTTCATCCTCTCCTTTCTAATAATAAAGTCTGACCTATGAAGATATTTAACAGTTTACTATTATTACTTCTATTCATTTTATCCTCCTGCGAATCTGGAGAAATTAAAGAAGAATTAAAATTCAGTATTGCTGAGCAACATCTCTCACATGAGTTTAATAATGCTAAAAACTACATTAATATTAATGTCGACACCAACCTAGATTCAGATTATTGGAGTGTAACCTCTGATCAAGATTGGTGTCTTGTTTCCAAATCGGGTAGTAGCAATATAGAGTTGTTTGTACAAGGTAATCTAGAGAAAGATCTACGAAAGGCTACTGTAAAGGTGAGTTCTCCAGTTATAAATTACGAGATTGTAGTTAAACAGTTGGGCTATGGAGCTGCAATTCTACTTAGTAAGACAAAGTTTGAGATTAATTATCAGACTCAGCAACTCGAACTAAAGGTAACATCAAATATAACCTATGATGTTATTCTTCCTACAGAAGATAGATGGATCAACCAAGTTCAGACAAAAGGAATGGTAGAAAATGATTTAATATTCCATGTCAGTGAGAATGAGAAATATCTCGAAAGAAAAGATTCAATAGTATTCCAGGAAAAAGAGAATCCTGAAATTCGTTCAGTATGCTACATTGAGCAGTCGTCCAAAGAAACAACAAATGATGATATTGTTCTCGAGGATGATATTGCTGTGATACCAATTGGAGGATGGGCAAGCGAAAGCCAACCAGGTCAAGGGATAGAAAAATGTTATGATGGAATTATGGGACAGAGTAGCGGATTCTACCACTCCGTATGGCAACAATCGGCTAAATTCCCAGTAGTTCTCGAATTTAACTTTGATGGAATGAGTGATATTGATTATCTGGTTTATAATACTCGTGCTGGAAATGGGAATTTTGGAGAGCTAAAAATTTATACACAAACTCTAGCCAGCGGTAAGTATGAGCTACAAGGTGATTACAATTTTCGTATGCAGAATGCAGCAAGCCGTGTTGATTTTCAAGAACCAATAAATGCTACAAAGATAAAATTTGAAATATATAGCGGAGCTGGTAACTTTGTTAGCTGTGACGAAATGCAATTTTTCATCAAGAATATTGATAAAAGTCTAGATGCTAACCTGCTAACAGTATTCAAAGATTTATCATGCAGCGAACTTCAACCAAATGTAACAACAGAGATGATTTATAAGCTTCCTGGAACATTTGCTAGAATAGCAGAGCAACTCAATAGTAATGTTTATCCCAAAGAGTTTCGTATCACAGACTACAAACCATACAGTAACAATGAGCTTTGGGCAGAAAAATTAATGACCAAACGCTACACTGCTCTGGACAATCCAACTGGAATAACTGTAAATAGTGGAGACTCAATCCTTATTCTCGTTGGAAATACATATGGAAACAAAATAAGCATACAATGCGTGGGAGGTATAGACGCTAGCGGGGATTCCTACTTTCTAGAAGAGGGAGTGAATAAGATTGGAATAAAAAGAGATGGAATGCTCTTTGTCATCTATCAGACAGATCTTGCATCAGTGAATGCAAAACCTATCCGAATACATATTCCAGTGGGTGATGGTACGGTTAATGGATACTTCGATCTTGATACCCATAAAACAAATGAAAAGTATGCAGAAATTCTTCGTAAAGCTACCTACAAATATTTCTGTGTGAAAGGAGAGCGAATTATGTTTAACTTCCATCGTATCAAGATGCAGGAGATAATACCTAACGAAATTCTTCCAACAATTACTCTATGGGATAATCTTATCAAATGGCAGCATGATTTGATGGGTATTGATGAGGTTCGTCCATCTGAGTTTAACAACCATATAATGGCAGTTTCACCAGAAGATAGCTATATGTGGGCCTCAGACTACCGTATTGGATTTGTATATACCTATCTTCACAATATTCTAATTCCAAATAACGTGATGTCTGTAAAAGACAATGTTTGGGGTCCAGCTCATGAAATAGGACATATACATCAGAAAGCCATCAATTGGCCTTCTTCTACAGAATCGAGCAATAATCTATTCTCCAACTATTCACTTTACAAATTGGGTAAGTACTGCTCAAGAGGTAGTGAGATTTCTGAACTAGCAATTAAAAGTCTGGTTGATGGAAATCCATGGTGTGATTTTGGAGATGGACATCAGAATGAAAACACGGAGCTTCATATGCGTATGAATTGGCAGCTTTGGAATTATTATCATCGTTGTGAATATAAATCTACATTCTGGCCAGAGCTATTTAAACTTCTAAGAAACAATCGGATTGACGAAAGTGATCCAGGAGAGGGGCAACTAAAGTTCGCCCGTCTTGCATCTCTTGCTGCAAAAGAAGACCTCACTGAATTCTTTGAAATATGGGGCTTCTTCCGCCCTGTGGATATGATAATTGAGCAGTATGGAAGCTTCCAGTATACAGTAACAGATGAAATGATACGTGAAACCAAAGCTTATATGGCTCAGTTCCCAAAAGCCAAACATGCATTTTACTATCTCGAGGATAGGAAAAACACAGACGTTGGTATCGATAACTATAAAGTGGGTGACACGGGTTACTACCTGCAGTTCAAAAACGATACTAAAATTACTAAAGAGGTAACCTACAGTTTGTCAGGACGCACCGTCATGGTTCGAAATGGAGAGGAAGCAGTCGCATATGAAGTGAAGAAAGGAGCTAGCGTTGTGTTCTTTTCTAATTTCTACACCTTTGAGATTCCTCAAACAATAAATGTTAGCGAGGTCTCACTCTATGCTGTTCAGGCAAATGGTCAGCGAGTAGCGATGAAAAGATCTTACTAAAATTCATCCCAAAGAGGCCCACAGAGAATGTGGGTCTCTTCTTGTTAATTGCTTGATTGTAGTTTCCTGATTTAAATTGACTACTTGTATGTCTTATGCCTTCGACAAGTTTACTTGGTTTATAAATATCACTGATATTAGTTGACTTTAGTTTATTATCCCGAAGTTTCGTTGCCATAGCGAGCCTTTTTCCTGTCAGTGGTTGACCAGAGGTAGTAGCCCGGAGATAGAGTACTGACAAGAAGATGCTGGAAATATCTTTTTCAGCATCTTCCAGTCGATCAAGTCTACCTTTTATAGCGATACTTCGGTAACTTATCCATCTTTTCTCAATTTCACCAACACCCTTGTCCGCCTCTTTAGGGGTCATAATATCAATGCTCATATGAGGTCATTCTTTGTTATAATATTCAACTGCCGACTCTTCAGCCTCTCGCACCTCTCTCCATAGTTTCACATCCAGTTATATCTATTGCCACACTTCAATACCTGAAAATAGAATAAAGAGTGGCAGTGGTTCATAAAAAAATGCTTGACACTCTTTCCTATTTTTATATATCGTTCATAATGGCTAATTTTGCGGCTTAATTTTTTAACTAGGGGATATTTTTATGTTTGAGAAGTTATTTAAATTGAGTGAACACAAGACCAATGTTCGCAGGGAAGTTGTTGCAGGTTTTACAACCTTTATGGCAATGGCATACATCCTAGCCGTTAATCCGGACATCTTATCTGCAGCTGGAATGGATAAAGGTTCACTCTTCACCGCTACAGCTTTAGCATCTGTAGTTGGATGTTTACTTATGGGATTTTTTGCCAATTTACCGATAGGATTGGCACCAGGAATGGGGTTAAATGCATTCTTTGCATTCACTGTCGTATTAACAATGGGATACTCTTATCAATTCGCACTCGCTGGTGTGTTCATTGAGGGTATCCTTTTTATTTTGATGTCATTCTTTAATATTCGAGAGTCCATCATTAAGGCAATACCAGCCAATGTTAAGATTAGTATTTCGATTGGTATTGGTCTGTTTATTTCACTAATTGGATTGAAAGGAGCTGGAATAATTGTAGATAATCCAGCTACACTTATCGCTCTGGGTGATATGACTAGCCCATCAGTTATTTTGGGGATGCTTGGTATTGGATTGGCATCGGTTCTTTTGATTCTTAATGTAAAAGGAGCTCTTCTGATAAGTATTCTACTTACTACACTTCTGGGTATACCGATGGGAGTTACTATCATTCCTGATAACTTCTCTCCAATTTCAATGGCTCCATCTATCCACAACAATTTCGTTGCTTTTGACTGGTCACAGATTCTATCTATAGACATGGTGATTATTGTTTTCACATTCATGTTTATCGATATTTTTGATACAGTTGGTACACTTATTGGTGTTTGCACAAGTGCTAAATTACTAGATAAAGACGGAAATGTACCCAACGTAAAGAAAGCACTTCTTGCAGATGCAATAGCAACAACCGTAGGTGCTGTAATCGGTACAAGTACTGTTACCTCTTATGTTGAAAGTGCATCGGGTGTAGCAACAGGTGGACGCACAGGTCTTACAGCAATAGTTGTCGGAGCATTGTTCTTCCTTTCTCTATTCTTTGCACCATTATTTCTTATCATTCCAGCAGCAGCAACTTGTTCTGCTTTAGTTATGGTAGGTCTGTTTATGATACGCGTAGTAGGAAACGTGAATTTTGATGATTTCTCAGAAGCAATTCCAGCTTTCCTTACTATTATCTTCATACCGTTCTCATATAGTATTGCTGATGGTATTATGTTAGGTGTAGTGACTTATGTAGCGTTTAATGCCGTATGTTTGAAGTTTAATAAACTGACTCCTACTATGGTCATTCTTGCTATACTGTTTATTTTAAAAATGATCTGGATGTAATTCATTCAAGCTGAAATAAAACGAAAGGCAATTAACGAATTTGGCTAATCCAGATTCGTTAATTGCCTTTTTTGCCTTAATGCTCTTTAGATAGTGTGCCTATTCTCCCATTTTGTAAAATCCATTTAGTACCATCAAATTTCAAACTCTGTGAGTTTGAAATCTCTATTTTCGATTGATTCTCCGATTTGTTAACATATAAAGCCTCTATATTTGACTACTCATTCAGAGCTAGGAGAGGAGTTCACTTATAAATAGGATTTCTTTGCTAATATTGATGGCTATATTAAGATAAAACTGTTTGGTTGCAATAGAACCCTATTGCAACCTATTGCAACCGTCTATTGCAACCCCTAAATCTCTGATTGTAAGAGAGTGTTGCAATAGTGGCAATAGGAATGGTCAAAACTAAGAGTCTGTGAGGATATTTTGCTGTTTTGTTAATAGTGATTTGTTAAATCGGGTGGTGTTTTAACGACTAATCATCGATGGTAATTAGC
>JBOFEN010000041.1:0-20183 GCA_051648105.1 Bacteroidales bacterium | reverse complement strand
TGGCTTACACCATGGGCTGATGGCTTACACCCCTTTGGGGCTGAGATTGGTCGTGGTTTTCCATTTCCATTTCTATTTCCATCGCCATTCCATCGCCATTCCCATTTCCCATGGCTTACACCATGGGCTGATGGCTTACACCCCTTTGGGGCTGAGATTGGTCGTGGTTTTCCATTTCCATTTCTATTTCCATCGCCATTCCATCGCCATTCCCATTCCCACCCCCATGGCTCACACCATGGGCTAATAGATTACACCCCTTTGGGGCTGAGATTGGTCGGTTTTTTTCATTTCTATTCCTATTTTCATTCCATTCCATCCCCATTTTCCATGGCTTACACCATGGGCTGATTGATTACACCCCTTTGGGGCTTTCTTTCACACCTTTGGTGTTGTTCTCGTAATATTCCCACCATGGGCTGATTGATTACACCCCTTTGGGGCTTTCTTTCACACCTTTGGTGTTGTTCTCGTAATATTCCCACCATGGGCTGATTGATTACACCCCTTTGGGGTTGAGATTGGTCGGGGTTTTTTCTATTTAATTAAATAATTGAGTAATTTAGAGGCATAATATGAACCAATTAACTGAACAAAATAGGGAGTTATGACAAATATTGATCAAAGAGCTGAGCTTCAGGCTAAGATATGGAGGATTGCTAATGAGGTGCGTGGTGCTGTGGATGGATGGGATTTCAAACAGTTTGTGTTGGGTACTCTCTTTTATCGTTTCATTAGTGAGAATTTCTCTAGTTATATTGAGGCGGGGGATGATAGTGTATGTTATGCAGCATTGCCTGATAGTGTGATCACTCCTGATATTAAGGATGATGCTATTAAAACTAAGGGTTATTTTATCTATCCTAGTCAGCTTTTTGTCAATGTGGCAAAGGGTGCTAATACGAATAGTAACTTGAATACTGACCTTAAGGCTATCTTCGACTCTATAGAGAGCTCTGCGAATGGTTATGATTCGGAGCGTGACATTAAGGGGTTGTTTGCGGATTTTGATACAACGAGTACTCGACTGGGTAATACGGTTGAGGATAAGAATAGTCGTTTGTCTTCTATATTGAAGGGTGTGGAGGATTTGAACTTTGGTAATTTTGAGGATAATCAGATAGATCTGTTTGGTGATGCTTATGAGTTTCTTATCTCCAACTATGCTGCCAATGCGGGTAAGTCGGGAGGTGAATTCTTTACGCCTCAGCAGGTGTCGAAGCTCATAGCGCAGATAGCTATGCATAAGCAGAGCTCGGTGAATAAGATCTATGACCCGGCTGCTGGTTCGGGTTCACTGCTACTACAGGCTAAGAAGCACTTTGATAATCATATCATAGAGGATGGGTTTTTTGGTCAGGAGATCAACCATACGACCTATAACTTGGCTCGTATGAATATGTTTTTGCACAATATCAACTACGATAAGTTTAATATAGCATTAGGTAATACTCTTCTTGATCCACAATTCGGGGATGATAAGCCTTTTGATGCGATAGTCTCTAATCCTCCATATTCAGTAAACTGGATAGGGTCGGATGACCCCACTCTGATCAATGATGAGCGATTTGCTCCTGCTGGGGTGCTTGCGCCAAAGTCGAAGGCTGATTTTGCTTTTGTGCTTCATGCCTTGAGTTATCTCTCGGCAAAGGGTAGGGCTGCTATTGTCTGCTTCCCTGGTATATTCTATCGTGGTGGTGCGGAGCAGAAGATACGTAAGTATTTGGTGGATAATAACTTTGTGGAGACGGTCATCTCGCTGGCACCTAACTTGTTTTTTGGTACTTCGATAGCGGTGAATATCTTGGTTTTGGCTAAGAACAAGCAGACTACCAAGACTCAGTTTATCGATGCTAGTGGTCAGGATTTCTTCAAGAAGGTGACAAACAACAATGAGCTTGAGGATTCTCACATCGAGCGAATCATGGAGATGTTTGACTCTAAGGTGGATGTGGAGCATGTGGCTATTTGTTTGGATAATAGCAAGATCGCGGAGAATGATTATAATCTTTCGGTTAGCTCGTATGTGGAGGCGAGGGATACGCGTGAGGTGATTGATATTGAGAAGTTGAATAGGGAGATCGCAAAAACTGTAGAGAGGATTGACCAGCTGCGCATCAGCTTGGATGAGATAATTCACAATATGTAATTCACAATATGTAATTCATAATGCATAATTCACAATATGTAATTCATAATGCATAATTCACAATTCATAATTGAGGATGTGTAATTCATAATGCATAATTCACAATGCATAATAATTGGTGATGCACAATGTGTAATTCATAATTGGGAATTAGTGATACACAATTAATAATCTACAGTTTATGATGAAGAATGAGTTGAATTTCTTGTTTTATAATACGCCCGAAGAGGATGTATCTATTCGTGCCGTGGTGAAGGATGAGACCATTTGGCTTACTCAAAAGGCAATGGCACAGTTGTTTGATTGCTCAACTGATAATATATCTCTACACTTGAAGAATATTTTTAGTGAGGGCGAATTAATGGAAACTTCAACTGCCGAGGAAATCTCGGTAGTTCAAAAAGAGGGTGCTAGGGATGTCCGACGTTCTCACAAGTTTTACAATCTTGATGCTATCATCTCTGTGGGTTATCGTGTGAACTCGCGAAAGGCTACCACTTTTAGGATATGGGCTACAGGGGTGTTGAAGGAGTATATGACCAAGGGTTTTGCTATGGATGATAATCGTCTGAAGCAGGGTAAAACGGCCTTTGGAAAGGACTACTTCAAGGAACTCCTTGAGCGTGTTCGGTCTATTAGGGCGAGCGAAAGGAGGATATGGTTACAGATAACCGATATTTTTGCTGAATGTAGTATTGACTATGACAGGGATGCTGAGGTGACTAAAGAGTTTTATGCATTGGTGCAGAATAAGTTTCACTATGCTATCACTGGTAAGACTGCTGCGGAGATTATCAATAGCTCAGCTGATAGGGATGTTGATAATATGGGACTAAAGTGTTGGAAGGGTTCGCCTGATGGTAGGATTCTAAAGAGTGATGTGACTGTTGCGAAGAACTATCTGGATGAGAAGCAGATCAGACAGCTTGAAAGGGCTGTTACTGGTTACTTTGATTATATAGAGGATCTGATAGAGCGTGAGAACTCTTTCACAATGGGTGAGTTTGCTGATAGCATCAATGAATTTCTGGCTTTTAGGAAATATGATATTCTAAAGGGGAAGGGGTCTATAAGCAAGAAGCTGGCGGACGCAAAGGCTATGGCTGAGTATGATGAGTTTAATAAGAGACAAAAGATAATATCTGACTTCGAGAAGGAGTTGAAAAAAATAGCGAGAGGGGGCAGAAATGACTAATATAGAGAAGTTGTTAGAGGGGGTTGTTGTTGAGTGGAAGACTTTGGGGGAGGTGGCTAATAAAATATCTTCGGGGGGTACTCCTAAAACTGGAGTGTCAAGTTATTATAATGGAGATATTCCTTGGCTTAGAACACAAGAAGTTGGTAATGGAGATATTTGGGATACTGGCATTAAAATTACAGAGTCAGGTTTAATAAACTCTAGTGCAAAGATGATTCCAGCAAATTGCGTAATTGTTGCTATGTACGGAGCAACTGTTGGAAAAGTTGGAATAAATAAAATTCCTCTAAGTACAAATCAAGCTTGTGCAAACATAGAGTTGAAAGATGATGTCGCGAATTATAGGTTTGTATATCATTATTTATTAAGTCAATATGAGTATATTAAATCACTTGGAGCTGGTTCGCAAACTAATATTAATGCTCAGATTGTCAAAAAAATCCTCATCCCCCTTCCCCCCCTATCTATCCAAAAAGAGATAGTAAGGATTCTGGATACCTTTACCGAGCTTACAGCCGAGCTTACAGCCGAGCTTACAGCTCGTAAAAAGCAGTATGAATATTATCGCGAACAGTTGCTTTGCTTTGATAAGGGGTGTGTTGAGTGGAAACAGTTGGGGGAGATTGGTGAGTTTCAAAGAGGTAAACGTTTTGTAAAGACAGATATGCTTGCAGATGGAGTTCCTTGTATTCATTATGGTGAGATGTATACCCATTATGGTATATGGGCAAACGAGAGTAAGTCTTATCTAAGTGAAGATTTAGTTTCATTCAAGAGATTAAGAATTGCCGAGAAAGAGGATGTAGTTATTGTTGCAGCTGGTGAAACTATAGAAGATATTGGTAAGGGTACAGCCTGGGTTTCTGAAATTGGAGTCGTTATTCATGATGCATGCTTTTCATATAGAAGCCAATTAAATTCTAAATATGTAGCATATTTTACAAGAACTAGACAGTATCATGACCAGATAAAAAAGCATATATCATCTGGTAAGATATCGGCAATTAATGCAAACGGTTTGAGTAAGGTTATTATCCCCGTTCCCCCTCTTGCCGAACAACAACGCATAGTAGATATACTAGATAAGTTCGACACACTGACCAGCTCGATCAGTGAAGGATTGCCGAAGGAGATAGAGCTACGCCAGAAGCAGTACGAATACTACAGAGAGAAGCTGCTCTCTTTTGGTGGTAAATGAGGTTTTCGTTGTGAGTGATAGCAACCAATGATATTTCAAGTTATCGTTTAAATCAACGATAATTTGAAATATCGTCTAAATCAACGATATTTCTTTCCAATTCATAATTCACAATTGACAATGCATAATTGACAATGCATAATTGACAATGCATAATTGACAATGCATAATTGACAATGCATAATTGACAATTTTACTCTATACATAATGAATCATTATTTAAAATATCATGAAACAAGATAATTTGGTTGTAGATAAAAGCAAATCTTTTGCTATTCGGATTATTAGACTATACCAATATTTGTGTTATGAGAAGAGGGAGTTTGTGATGTCTAAACAGCTCCTGAGAAGTGGTACTAGCATTGGCGCAAATATAAAAGAGGGTGTTAGAGGGCAGTCAAGAGCGGACTTTATTACAAAATTTAGCATATCTTTGAAAGAAGCAAGTGAAACAGAGTATTGGCTTGAGTTACTTTTCGAAACTGATTATATTAGCAAAAGTTAATTTGAGAGTATTCAAAAAGATAATATTGAGTTATTGAGACTTTTAACTAGCATAATAAAGAGCTCTTCTAATTCGTAATCAACAACATATGTTGTTATTATGCCTTAAGAATCAATAAAAGAGAGCTAACCATTATGAATTATGCATTATGAATTTAGAATTATGAATTATACCCCCATTGCTGAAACAAACAATTTTATTGTATTAGATAAATATACCAAGAACTCTATGGTGAATGAGGTGCCTGTCTATCAGACTGAGGCAGCTCTGGAGAGTGAGTTTATTCAAGATCTTGTAAGTCAGGGTTACGAGCACTCGTTGAGCATAACAAGTGCGGAGGAGATGTTGGCAAATATCAGAGTGCAGCTTCAGGGTCTAAACAACATGCTCTTTAGTGATGGTGAGTGGCGACGTTTTGTGGAGGAGTATCTGGACAAGCCGAGTGATAACCTTGTGGACAAGAGTCGGAAGATTCACTCGAACTATATATATGATTTTGTGTTTGACGATGGGCATATACAAAATATATACTTGGTGGACAAGAAGATCATCTCGCGCAATAAGTTGCAGGTGATATCTCAATTTGCACAAACGGGTAGTCATGCCAATCGCTATGATGTAACTATATTGGTGAATGGGTTGCCTCTGGTGCAGGTGGAGTTGAAGAAGCGTGGGGTGGCGATCAGGGAGGCTTTCAATCAGGTGCATCGCTATACGAAGGAGAGTTTCAATAGTGAGAGTTCGCTGTATAAGTATCTTCAGATCTTTGTTATCTCCAATGGTACGGATAGTCGCTATTTTGCTAACACTGTGGAGCGTAATAAGAACAGTTTTGACTTTACGATGAACTGGGCTAAGTCGGACAATACGTTGATCAAGGATTTGAAGGACTTCACGGCTACTTTCTTTCAGAAGAATACGATATTGAACGTGTTGCTGACTTATTCGGTTTTTGATACTAGTGATAGGTTGTTGATAATGAGGCCTTATCAGATTGCGGCAACGGAGAGGATGCTTTGGAAGATATCTAGCTCTTATAACTCTAAGATCTGGTCGAAGCTGGAGAGTGGTGGGTATATTTGGCACACTACTGGCTCGGGTAAGACGCTCACGAGCTTTAAGGCGGCTCGTCTTGCTACTCAGCTTGAGTTTATCGATAAGGTGTTCTTTGTGGTGGATAGGAAGGATCTGGATTTTCAGACGATGAAGGAGTATCAGCGTTTCTCGCCTGATAGTGTGAATGGTTCTGATAGTACGGCTGGGTTGAAAAGAAATATTGAGAGGGAGGATAATAAGATTATTGTCACTACTATCCAGAAGCTCAATAACTTGATGAGGGGTGAGGAGGCTTTGTCTATATATCAGAAGCAGGTGGTGTTTATCTTTGATGAGGCGCATCGCTCGCAGTTTGGTGAGGCGCAGAAGAATCTGAAGAGGAAGTTTAAGAGGTTTTATCAGTTTGGCTTTACGGGTACTCCTATCTTTCCGGATAATGCTCTGGGGGCGGAGACCACGGCGAGTGTGTTCGGCAGTGAGCTGCACTCGTATGTGATAACTGATGCCATAAGGGATGAGAAGGTACTGAAGTTTAAGGTTGACTATAACAATGTGAAGCCGCAGTTTAGGGATATGGAGTCGGAGCAGGATGAGGTGAGCCTGACTGCTGCGGAGAATAGGATGGCTCTGCTTCATCCAGCTCGTATCTCGGAGATCTCCCAATATATATTGCAGAACTTTAGGATTAAGACTCATAGGGGACTTGGTGGTAAGAGTGGGTTTAATGCTATGTTTGCTGTGAGTAGCGTGGATGCTGCTAAGTGTTATTATGAGGAGCTGAATCGCCAGCAGAGTGGGTGTGATAGACCATTGAGGATTGCTACGATCTTCTCTTTTGCGGCTAATGAGGAGCAGGGTGCCATAGGGGAGATTGTTGATGAGGGCTTTGAGCCTTCGGCTATGGATGTGAGCGCAAAGGAGTTCTTGGTGAGTGCTATCGAGGATTATAATGGTATGTTTAAAACGAGCTTTGGGGTGGATAGTAGGGAGTTTCAGAACTATTATCGTGACTTGGCTAAGAGGGTCAAGAGTAAGGAGATTGACTTGATAATAGTGGTGGGTATGTTTCTCACTGGTTTTGATGCGCCTTCGCTCAATACTCTCTTCGTGGATAAGAATCTTCGTTATCATGGTTTGATACAGGCTTTCTCGCGCACGAATAGGATCTTTGATGCTACAAAGACTTTTGGTAATATTGTTACCTTCAGGGATCTGGAGCAGGCTACCGTGGATGCTATCACTCTTTTTGGGGATAGTAGTACCAAAAACGTAGTGCTCGAGAGGAGTTTCAAGGAGTATCTGGAGGGTTTCACTGATCTTCTCACTGGGCTTGACAGAAGGGGGTATGTTGAGGTGGTTGAGGAGTTGAACGAGAGGTTCCCGAATGTGGATGAGATAGAGACGGAGGGTGATAAGAGGGAGTTCTCGAAACTCTTTGGGGAGTATCTGCGTATTGAGAATATTCTTCAGAACTATGATGAGTTTACTCACCTAAGGGCTCTTCAGGGTGTTGATCTTAATGACGTGCAGTCGGTGGAGGCTTTCAAGGAGGCTCACTTTGTGACGGATAGTGATATTGCCGAGATGAATAAGGTGGATATGCTTTCGGAGCGTATGGTTCAGGATTATAGGTCTACTTATAATGATATTCGTGATTGGTTGAGGTGTCAACGTAGTGGGAAAGAGGCTGAGGAGACCTCCTTGGACTGGGATGATGTGGTCTTTGAGGTGGATTTGCTCAAGTCGCAGGAGATTAATCTGGATTATATTCTTGAGTTGCTCTTTGAGCATAACAAATCAAACAAGGATAAGGATGCGTTGATTGAGGAGGTGAGAAGGGTGATTCGTGGTAGTATAGACAATAGGGCAAAAGAGGGTCTGGTGGTTGATTTCATCAACGAGACGGATCTGGATGCTATTGGTGATAAGGCGAGTGTTATTGAATCGTTCTTCCAATTTGCTCAACGTAAACAGCTTATGGAGGTTGAGGAGCTGATCGCTCAGGAGAAGTTGAATGTGGATGCTGCAAAGCGTTATATAGCTGCCTCTTTGAAGCGTGAGTTTGCTAGTGATAATGGCACGGAGCTTAACTCTATTTTACCTAAGCTTAGCCCGCTGAACCCTCAATATCTGACCAAGAAACAGAGTGTCTATAAAAGAATATCTGGGTTTGTTGAGAAGTTTAAGGGTGTTGGGGGGAGTATATAGTAGGAGAGTGTATTTTGATTTAGGACTAACAAAAGAGGTTGGTTATTTCAATATATGAGTGAAATAACTTTATATTAGAGGTCTCAAATGTTTGAAAATAAATATAGATAACATGATTAATGAAATATGTATTGAAGGTTTTAAGTCTATCCGAAAGCAGACGATAGAACTTTCTAATATTAATTTGCTTATTGGTGGTAATGGTATAGGTAAGAGTAACTTCGTATCTCTGTTTACTTTTGTTCGCCAGTTATATGATGCTAGCCTATCAAATTATGTGATTCGTAAAGGTGGAGCCGATAGGCTGTTATTCTGTGGTAGAAAAATTACTCGTGAACTAATAGTCAATATATCTTTTTCGAACAAACAGGGAGAGGTTTTTAATCGTTTTGACGTGTGGCTAGAGGAGGTCGACGACAGGTTATTGATTCGAGAGCTAGGTACGGCGTTTAAAAGTGGTGTATGGCATAAGCAAACTTTTGAAACAAATGTTTGGGAGTCTCATTTTAGGAATATTAGACAGGGGCAAGCTTACTGGGTAAATGATTTACTTAGGGAGTTTGAGGTATTCCACTTTCATGATACAGGGGATTTATCTCCTATGAAAAAGAAGAGTAATGTGTCTGATAATAGGGGCCTGAGAAATGATGGATCTAATCTAGCGGCTTTTCTCTACTACTTAAGTGAAAAGCACCCAAGGCATTATAGAATGATTGAAATGACTATATCTTCAATAGCTCCTTTCTTCGATGGTTTTATTCTTGAGCCAAATCGGTTGAATAATGAACTCATAGAGCTTGAATGGCGAGAAAAGGGAAGTGATACCTACTATAATGCATATCAGTTGTCAGATGGTACGCTCCGCTTTATGGCACTAACAACCTTGCTAATGCAGCCAAATAAACCAAAGATTATAATTATCGATGAACCCGAATTGGGACTTCACCCAGTGGCTATTAATAAACTTGCGGCAATGATAAGAAAGGCCTCTCACGAGTCACAGATGATCATATCCACGCAATCTGTTAATCTTGTGGATCAGTTTGACCCAGAAGATGTGATCGTCGTTGAAAGAAATGATGGTGCTTCTGAGTTTAAACGGCTCAATTCGCAAGGGTTGAATCAATGGTTGGAGAGTTATACCCTTGGTGAGATTTGGCAGAAGAATATATTTGGTGGTCAACCTTTAAAACGATAGTCGATATGAGAAAACGATTAGTCTTTTTAGTGGAGGGAGATACTGAGGTGATATTGATAAATAATCATATCATTCCTTTTTTGTATGCAAGAGGTTTTACTAATGAAATGAATGTGCAAACTATTGTTTCAAATAGAAAGAGTAATAGTAAGGGTGGAAATATAAGTTACAAGTATCTTAAGAATGATGTAGAAAGAACATTTTCACAGGGGAATGTTATTATAACAACATTTCTAGATTTCTTTCGTCTGCCTAATGACTTTCCTGGATTCACAACTGATTCATCCAGGATTCATGAGATAGAAGCTGCTATGCATGAAGATATGAAATTCCATGGTGAGATTATACCATATATACAGAAGTATGAGGTGGAGACATTGATGTTTTCTAGTATGGATGGTTTTGAATTGGTTGTGGAGGATGATAATGCTTTGGCTAGATTAAAAGAGCTAGTAGACAAGAGTGAACCTGAGGATATAAATGGAGGTCGAGATACGGCACCATCTAAACGCTTAGAAGCTCTATTTCCGTATGAGAAAACAGTTGATGGAGAGATTATCTTTGACCTAATTGGATTGGATAAGATGCGTGATAAGTGCCCACGTTTTAGCGGGTGGATTGATAGATTGGTAATAGCATTGAAATAAGTAAGGGTGAATTCTCTATATAATGCAAATAGGGTGTGACTGTTAAAAGCAAGTAATATATTTTGTATAACAACTAATATAATTTAGATCAAAATATTTATACACTTTAGGATACTTAAAGCGAAGAATGATGTTTAAATTTAATTGATATGGGAATCAAAATACCAGAAAATATTAATTGTTTTGTGTCTGAAATAGCTTATAGACTATGGAATGGTCATGCAAGTATTATGATAGGTGCAGGTTTTAGTAAGAATGCTAAAAAGACAAGTAGCACCATTAGTTCAATTCCAACTTGGAATGAATTAGGAGATATTTTTTATGAGAAACTACATGCTGTTAAACCAGAAGAGAGAGATAAGTCATACTTAAATGTGCTAAAATTAGCAGATGAATTAGAGGTTACATTTGGTAAAGAATATCTTAATAATTTGATTAAAAATGTTATTCCTGACAGTGAATACTTACCTTCTGATTTGCATATTAGTTTAATGTCGTTACCTTGGAAAGATGTTTTTACGACTAACTATGATACATTGTTGGAGAGGAGTGCCGATTTAATTGTAGACCGTAGATATGAAATAGTTACAAATAGACATGACCTTGTTTGGTCTACATCACCACGAATAGTTAAATTACATGGAAGCTTTCCTTCAGAAAGACCATTTGTTATATCTGGTGAAGACTATAGGCAATATCCACTAAAATATGCACCTTTTGTCAATACAGTGCAACAATCTTTACTAGAGAATACATTATGTTTAGTGGGCTTTTCAGGGGATGATCCTAATTTTTTAAATTGGATGGATAAGAGATAATTTAGGTAAAGAAAACTCACCTAAAATATATTTAATTGGAATACTAAATCTTTCGATAGGTCAAGCGAAGCTACTTGAGGATAGGAATATTATACCTGTAGACTTGTCTGGTTATTGTTCAGATAAAATTGACCATTATGAAGCGATACAAAAATTTATAGTTAGTATAAACTCACTTACTCCTATTAAAGCAGAAGAATGGGGTAATGAGGAATCAGCTAATAAGAAAGATGAAACTGGGAGTAACTATAATGAGGTTTTTGAGCAATGGAAGAAACTTAGACATAGTTATCCTGGCTGGATAATTCTACCCAGAGATAAACGATCATGCTTAATCGGGAATACAGACAATTTAGATGTGGTAAGAAAGAGGGATTGGTCTTTAATATAGATTGTTTGATAAGAATATTATCAAATAATAATCATATCATTTCAGCGATTGATATTAATAATATTGAACTTGGGCTTTTATATTTATTGTCATATACTCTCATCGATAATAGTGATACAGAAGATGATGTAATTTATAAGATTACTATTAAAGTTAAGGTGGCTGAATTTATTGTCTATTATAAGAATTTGAATACAAGTTCTGAGGCTTGTGCAGAATGGGAGCGTGTTTTCTGCGATGAGAATGAATTTTTGGAAATATCAAATCAATACAAAGCTGTTATAAGTAATCATTTAGATTAACATCGAGTGGAGAATAATCAGTGAAAATAATTTCTCGATATACAAACAAGGAGTGCTTACTAAAGTAGGCACTCCTTGTTATGTATATCGGGGATTAAATATAGAGCTACATTGTAGCCTATCTCTTATTTTGCAGTATCTGCAATGATGTGTCCGATAAGTTTTCCGCATCTTCCACATGCGCCACCAGCTTTGGTAGCTTTTGTAACTTCTTCAACCGAAGTAGCGCCTTCACGAACTGATTGACGTACGTCTTCAACAGATACGTTGGTGCAGCTACATGCAGATGCAAGGATTTCTTCAATATCTTCGAGGCAAGCACCGCAAGCAGTACCAGCTTCTGTTCTACTTTGGATAGCTTCAAGTGTAAGGGCTCCTTCAGACATCGCTTTGCGTATGTCACTGTATTTTACGTCGTAACAGTAGCAGATCATTCTATCTTCACTCATTTCCGTATGTGTTTTATAGTAGTATAATTGTGTAATCGTTACAAATGTAAGGTAAATACAGCTTGTGTGCAAATTGTTTTGAGAATTTAATCTTGAGCAATAAGTGGGATTCTTTCTTATATTATTTATACTTTTGCACTAGGTTCTTTATACAGAGCCATTAACTGAAGTAAAAGAGTAAATCGAATGAGTACAATTTCTAACTGTCCACAGTGTGATATGGACAATACCTATTTTGACGGAGTGATGAATGTTTGTCCAGATTGTGGATATGAGTGGAGCGGAAGTGAAGAGGAGGCTGAAGAGAGTAGTGTTGCTAAGGATAGCAATGGTGCAATATTGGCAGATGGTGATGCCGTTACTGTGATAAAAGATCTTAAAGTGAAGGGTTCTTCTATGGTGATCAAACGTGGTACAAAGGTTAAGAGTATTCGTTTGACTGAGAATCCTGAGGAGGTTGATTGTAAGATTGATGGTAGTAGCATCGTTCTAAAGACTTGCTTCTTGAAGAAGTAACATTGGCAGGCTCTTTTTATTGAGCTAACCATATTATGATATGTGAGGTGAGATGGATCTGTCCCTAATTATGGGGTTAGATCTGTCTCACCTCTTTTTATGCTCAATTTTATCTGCTTTGCTCGTCCGATTGTGTGTTGATAATTGTTATATCTAATGACAAAAAGTCAGTGGTGTGCTCTTTGGCAACCATTTTGGAGGTATGGTGTGTATAACTAAAAACATATATAATATTTAGGATCTATGAACTTAAACAATTTTACAATTAAGTCTCAAGAGGTTATACAGAAAGCTGTAGTGTTGGTTCAATCGCTTGGGCAGCAGGTGATAGAGCCTGCACACCTTTTGAAGTCTCTTATGCTTGAGGGGGAGAGTGTGTTGAACTTTATCTTCCAGAAGTGTGAGGTTAATTCGGGTAATCTTCGCTCGGTTTTAGAGAGGGAGATTCAAAGCTATCCAAAGGTTATGGGCTCAGAGCCTTATTTGAGTAGGCAGAGTAATACTGTTATACAAAAAGCTATTGCAGTATCTTCATCTATGGGGGATTCGTATGTCTCGATTGAGCATCTGCTGATTGCTGTATTAGAGGAGGGGGGTAGTGCTTCGGCTATGCTTAAGGATGCTGGTTTGACAATGGGTAGTCTTGAGCATGCAATCAAGGAGCTTCGTAAGGGTGAAAAGGTTAACTCTCAATCGGCAGAGGAGAGTTATCAGGCTTTGTCTAAATATGCGATAAACTTGAATGAGCGTGCAAGGAGTGGAAAGCTTGATCCTGTGATTGGTAGGGATGAGGAGATTCGTCGTGTATTGCAGATCTTGAGCCGTAGAACTAAGAATAATCCTATCTTGATAGGTGAGCCTGGTACGGGTAAGACGGCTATAGCCGAAGGATTGGCTCATAGGATTATACGTGGTGATGTGCCTGAGAATCTAAAGAGTAAGCAGATCTATTCACTGGATATGGGCGCTCTGATTGCTGGTGCTAAGTATAAGGGTGAGTTTGAGGAGCGTCTAAAGGCTGTGGTAAATGAGGTCACATCGGCAGAGGGTGAGATTATTCTATTTATAGATGAGATACATACACTTGTTGGCGCAGGAAAGAGTGATGGTGCTATGGATGCGGCTAATATTCTTAAGCCTGCTCTTGCTCGTGGTGAACTTCGTTCTATTGGTGCAACTACTTTGGATGAGTATCAGAAATATTTCGAGAAGGATAAGGCGCTTGAGCGTCGTTTTCAGACTGTTCTTATTGAGGAGCCTGATGAGGCGGACTCAATATCTATACTAAGGGGTCTCAAGGAGAGGTATGAGAATCACCATCAGGTGCGTATCAAGGATGAGGCGATAATAGCAGCTGTTCAATTGTCGCACAGATATATTACTGATAGATTTTTACCAGATAAGGCTATTGATTTGATGGACGAGGCGGCGGCTAAGCTAAGGCTTGAGGTTGACTCTGTGCCTGAGAATCTGGATGAGATATCTCGTAGGATCAAGCAGTTGGAGATTGAGCGTGAGGCTATAAAGAGGGAGAATGACTCGGTTAAGGTTGAGAATCTCTCCAGAGAGATTGCTAATTTGAAGGAGGAGGAGTCTAGGCATAAGGCTAAGTGGCAGAGTGAACGTGAGCTTATTCAGCAGATTCAAGAGAAGAAGAAGGAAATTGAGTCCTTAAGATTTGAGGCTGATAGTGCTGAACGTGATGGTGACTTTGGGAAAGTGGCTGAGATTCGATATGGTAGGATTAAGGATGCGGAGGCTAAGATAGTTGAGTCTCAGACCAAGCTTCATGAGGTGCAGGGAACAACTGCTATGATCAAGGAGGAGGTTAGTGCGGATGATATTGCTGATATTGTTTCAAGGTGGACCTCTATTCCTGTTAGTCGTATGTTGCAGGGTGAAAGAGAGAAGTTGTTGAATCTTGAGAAGGAGCTTCATAAGAGGGTGGTTGGTCAGGATGAGGCTATCGTGGCTATATCTGATGCAGTAAGGCGTAGTCGCGCTGGATTGCAGGATCCCAAACGTCCTATTGGTTCGTTCATATTCTTGGGTACTACGGGGGTTGGTAAGACGGAGCTTGCAAAGGCTTTGGCTGACTACTTGTTTGATGATGAGACTATGATGACAAGGATAGATATGAGTGAGTATCAAGAGAAGTTTGCCGTTACTCGCCTTATTGGTTCTCCTCCTGGATATGTTGGGTATGAAGAGGGTGGACAGCTTACTGAGGCAATAAGGCGTAAGCCTTACTCTGTGGTTCTTTTCGATGAGATAGAGAAGGCTCACCCTGATGTGTTTAATATCCTTCTTCAAGTGCTTGATGATGGAAGGTTGACTGATAATAAGGGTAGGGTTGTTAATTTTAAGAACACTATTATTATTATGACCTCCAACTTGGGTTCGCAGATCATAAGGGAGAGGTTTGAGTCTTTGACGGAGGCAAATCGTGAGGAGGTTGTATCTAAGAGTCGGGATGAGGTGATGGAGTTGCTTAAGCGAACTATCCGTCCGGAGTTTCTTAATCGAATAGATGAGGTAATTATGTTTACGCCTTTGACTCTTTCTGAGATAAGGGATGTGGTATATATTCAGATTAATGGTATACAGAAGATGTTGTGTCACAATGGTATGAGGATTGATTTTGACGATAGTGTGCTGGATTATTTAGCTAATGAGGGTTATGATCCTCAATTTGGTGCACGCCCTGTCAAGAGGGTTATTCAACGTCAGTTGTTAAATGAGCTTTCAAAGGCCATACTCTCTGGTGTGATTGATAAGGATCGTAATATATATGTGACTATTCACGATGGTGTATTGACATTTGCTAATAGATAATAATAGTTTTATTAGATTTTATTTTCGAGAGAGACAATAGGTTTTTTATATCTATTGCCTCTCTTTTTTTCTACAAAAGCTAATTGGTAGTGTTATTTCTCTAATAATTTTACTACATTTGCACGGTTTTCTGTAAGGAAACCGGTTTTTTATATGTAAGCGTAAACTATATACCTATTTACATCAATGCAAAAGGAGAGACCTGTTTCTTTAGTTCTTGAGAACGGCGCAGTTTTTCATGGTTATTCGTTTGGATACGAAGAGTCTGCAGCCGGAGAAGTTGTTTTTAGTACAGCCATGGTTGGCTATCCCGAGAGTTTGACAGACCCATCTTATACTGGTCAGATTCTCACAATTACCTTTCCCCTAGTCGGTAACTACGGCGTTCCAGCCGATGAGACTATCGACGGCCTTTCACGTTTTTATGAGTCAGAAAAAGTTCATGTCAGTGGTGTTATCATCTCGGACTACTCTCACGAGTATAGTCACTGGAATGCTGCAATGAGTTTGGGCGAATGGCTTAAATCGAATAAGGTGCCAGGAGTTTATGGTATTGATACTCGTGAGTTGACCAAGATCCTAAGAGAGAAGGGTGCAATGAAGGGTAAGATTGTTTTTGACAATCAGGATATTGCTTACTCTGATATTGAGGAGGTGAATCTTGTAGCTCAAGCTAGTTGCAAAGAGGTTATTACTTATGGCAACGGTGAGAAGAGAGTTTGTTTGGTGGATTGTGGTGTTAAGCACAATATTATCCGCTGCCTTGTTAATAGAGGTGTGACTGTTATCAGAGTACCTTGGAATTATGATTTCAATACTCTTGAGTTTGAAGGTCTATTTATCTCGAATGGTCCTGGTAACCCAGATCACGCAACAGAGACTGTAGAAAATATTCGTCGTTTCATGGAGTGTGGGAAACCTATCTTTGGTATCTGTATGGGTAATCAGCTACTATCTAAAGCAGGTGGTGCTAAGACTTATAAGCTTAAGTATGGACACCGTAGCCACAACCAACCTGTGAGAATGGAGGGTACAAATAGATGTTTTGTTACTTCTCAAAACCACGGTTATGCTGTAGATAATAGTAGTTTGAGTTCTGATTGGGAACCACTATTCACAAATATGAATGATGGTACTAACGAGGGTATTCGCCATAAGAGCAAACCATTCTTCTCGTGTCAGTTTCACCCAGAGGCTGCAAGCGGACCAACAGATACGGAGTTTTTGTTTGACGACTTTGTCAAAATGCTCTGATATATAACTAATCCACTTCATTGAATTATTAACGACACAGTAAATCATGCAACATACAATTAAAAAGGTTCTTATTCTTGGATCTGGCGCACTAAAGATTGGTGAGGCTGGAGAGTTTGACTATTCCGGTTCACAAGCTCTTAAAGCGTTACGTGAAGAGAATATTGAGACAGTATTGATTAATCCGAACATTGCAACCGTTCAGACCTCCGAAGGGGTAGCTGACAAGATCTATTTCTTGCCGGTTACACCTTTTTTTGTGGAGAAGGTTATCAAAAGAGAGCGTCCAGACGGTATTTTATTGGCCTTCGGTGGGCAAACAGCACTCAATTGTGGTGTTAAGTTATATCAGTCAGGTATCCTAGAGAAATATAACGTTCAGGTACTTGGTACTCCTGTTCAAGCTATCATGGATACTGAGGATAGAGAGCTATTTGTACAGAAGCTAGATGAGATTGATGTTAAGACAATCAAGAGTTTTGCTGTTGATACAGTAGAGGATGCTAAGCAAGCAGCTAAGGATCTTGGCTATCCTATCATCATTCGTGCTGCTTATGCACTTGGTGGTCTTGGGTCTGGATTCTGTGATGATGAGTCGGAGCTAGTTGATTTGGCTGAAAAAGCTCTCTCTTTCTCGCCTCAGATCTTGGTGGAGAAGTCTCTTAAGGGATGGAAAGAGGTGGAGTATGAGGTTGTTAGAGATAGATTTGACAACTGTATTACTGTGTGTAACATGGAGAACTTTGATCCACTAGGTATTCACACTGGTGAGTCTATCGTTGTTGCTCCATCGCAGACGCTAACAAATGCTGAGTATCACAAGTTGAGAGAGTTGGCTATACGTATCATCCGACACATTGGTATTGTTGGTGAGTGTAACGTTCAGTATGCATTTGACCCGCACTCAGAGGATTATCGAGTGATTGAGGTTAATGCTCGTTTGAGCCGTTCTTCCGCACTAGCATCTAAAGCTACGGGTTATCCATTGGCATTTGTTGCTGCAAAACTTGGTCTTGGTTATGGCTTGTTTGATCTTAAGAATGCTGTAACAAAGAGCACATCAGCTCTATTTGAACCAGCGCTTGATTATATCGTTTGTAAGATTCCTCGTTGGGATTTGTCAAAATTCCACGGTGTTTCTCGTGAGATTGGCTCTTCGATGAAGTCTGTCGGTGAGGTGATGTCTATTGGTCGTACTTTCGAGGAGGCTCTACAGAAGGGGCTCCGAATGATCGGTCAAGGTGCATCAGGCTTTGTTGCAAACAAAGAGATCGAGATTGAGGATATTGATCAGGAGTTGAGAAGACCGACTGATAACCGTATCTTTGTTATATCTAAAGCTTTCCGTAAGGGTTACACTATTGATCAGATTCATGATCTAACGAAGATTGATCGTTGGTTCCTTCAGAAGCTTTATAATATTATAAAGACAGCAAATAAGCTTGAGGCTTTAGATCAGGTGACTAAGATAGAGAAACCTTTAATGAGGATTGCTAAACAGCAAGGATTCTCAGATAATCAGATTGGTCGTTTGATATATAAAGATTCTCCTGATGTTGATGAGGCTATTTTTGAGGTGCGTGCTCAACGTAAAGCTCAGGGTATTGTGCCTGTTGTTAAGCAGATCGACACTTTGGCTGCTGAGTATCCTGCAGCAACGAACTATCTTTATTTGACTTATAATGGTCAGTATAATGATGTTGAATATCTAGGAGATAAGCGTTCTGTTATTGTTTTGGGTTCGGGTGCATACCGTATTGGTAGCTCTGTGGAGTTTGATTGGTGTTCGGTAAATGCTCTTCAGACAATACGTAAAGAGGGCTGGAGATCGGTTATGATCAACTATAACCCAGAGACTGTCTCTACAGATTATGATATGTGTGATAGACTATATTTTGATGAGTTGACATTCGAAAGAGTGATGGATATCATCGAGATGGAGAATCCTCATGGTGTAATCTTGTCTACTGGTGGTCAGATACCAAATAACTTGGCTGTTCGACTAGATGAGCATAAGGTTAATATTCTTGGTACTACAGCACAAAGTATTGATAATGCTGAGGATCGTCATAAGTTCTCATCAATGCTTGATACTTTGAAGATTGATCAACCGCGTTGGAAGGAGCTTTCAAGTCTTGATGATGTGAAGGTGTTCGTAGAGGAGGTTGGTTATCCAGTACTTGTAAGACCATCTTATGTACTCTCTGGTGCAGCTATGAATGTTTGTTCGAACGATGAGGAGTTGGTGACTTTCCTTTCGCTTGCTGCTAATGTTTCTAAGAAGCATCCAGTTGTGGTGAGTGAGTTTATTGAGAATGCTAAGGAGATAGAGATGGATGCGGTGGCGGATAATGGTGAGATAGTGCTTTATGCAATATCTGAACATATCGAGTTTGCGGGTGTTCACTCAGGTGATGCAACTATTCAGTTCCCTCCGCAAAAGATGTATGTTGAGACTGCTCGTAGAGTGAAAAAGATTGCTCGCCATATCGCAGCAGAGCTTAAGATCTCTGGGCCTTTCAATATTCAGTTCCTAGCTAAGGAGAATGAAATCAAGGTTATTGAGTGTAACCTTAGGGCTTCTAGAAGCTTCCCGTTTGTTTCTAAGGTGTTGAAGACTAACTTTATCGATCTTGCTACAAAAGTGATGATGGGTGTCCCTTATGAGAAACCTAATATGAGTGCTTTTGATCTTGAGTATGTTGGTATCAAGGCTTCTCAGTTTTCTTTCTCTCGTCTTCAGAAAGCAGACCCTGTATTGGGTGTAGATATGGCTTCAACTGGTGAGGTTGGTTGTTTGGGTGATAATGCTCACGAGGCTATCTTGACATCGATGTTGTCTGTAGGCCACCGTATACCGAATAAGAATATTCTTATCTCTAGTGGTTCTGCAAAACAGAAAGCTGCGCTTTTGGATAGTGCTAAATTGCTTGTGGAAAAAGGGTATAACCTTTTTGCTACAAAAGGAACACAGAACTATCTTGTTGAGAATGGTGTGCCAGCTGAGTTGGTTAATTGGCCAGGTGAGAGTGGTGACGCTCCTCAGGCTCTTGATCTGATGCGTAGTGGTGGTATTGATATGGTAGTTAATATCCCTAAGAACTTAACAAAAAGAGAGCTTTCGAATGGTTATATGATCCGTCGTGGAGCTATCGATATGAATATTCCAGTTATTACAAACACGCGTTTGGCAAATGCCTTCATTCAAGCATTCTGTCATATGAGTATGGATGATATCCAAATCAAATCATGGTGTGAATACAAGTAATATCTAGTGTAAAAAAATAGCCCCTCAAGCATTGCTTGAGGGGCTATTTTTTTTTATTGCTGTCCGGTAAAAGTTTTTTGACGCACAAAAAAAAGGGTTGAATCTTCAATTAGATTCAACCCTTTTGGTTTACTTTATGGTTTCCGACTCCAAATATTTCAACCATGAGCAAACATACACATTTTACCGGA
>JBOFEN010000040.1:0-33633 GCA_051648105.1 Bacteroidales bacterium | reverse complement strand
ATAATCAAGAACTCCTTCGGGTAGAAAACAGCTAAGTAAAGATGTGTGGTCCAAGTTATGAGGCATAAGAAATGTGTTTGTTATGATCCACAAAGTTAATTTATTTCAGAACCTCCCACAAGTTTTGGACTTGATCCCTTTGTTCCTTGGATAGAAGGATCTTTGTAAGCTCTTGTTAATGTCTGTTTTTCAAGGATTATTATAGTAACTGTAGTGGATATATAATATATTGCTTCTATTTAGAGATATTGTTATGCAACTACAAAACAGAATATTGTAGCTATAGCTAGGCCAATAATAGTTAGGACGATACCTCGTCTAAATAACTGTGTTGATGGTTTGAACATAAATAGGCCTGATATTGCAAGAAAACTTAGAATAATACCGTAGCCAATCATGAACCATAGCGCAGGGCTCTTTGAAGTTATTTTATGAAGTGCTACAAATTGTTTGAATGGAGTAATGTATTCATTTAGTTGATAAGTCGCAATGCCACTTATTTTATCATAAGTACCAACGTTGAACTCTATTTTCTCATCGCTTTCACTTTTTATTCTGAATCTTCTGTATCCTATTTCTTTTTCTAGTTCTTGAGGGTTTAATTCTTTTTCTAGCAACTTCTCATATTTTACCTCTTTCATCATAAAATCAGATCCTCTAAACATTAGTAGTATTCCGCTAAGTGCATATATTAAAGTAAGACCAACTGCTAGGAATCCCAAGTCTCGGTGAAGTTTTCGCATTATCATGCTAATTGATTTTTGTGCCATAATACAAAGTTGTTTTGTTTTTTTATTATGATACAAAATTAGTAATCTACATAATTAGATCCAATCCCAATAAATAGTTATTTATAGAGTATTACTAACTATTTATTGGAGTTGAATAGTGGTCAGTATTTATTTTTTAATTAAAAATGAGTACTTTTGTGTCGATATAAGTAGAATAATATACCTTGAATAATGAATTTTAGTCGTCTATGCTTGGCTCTTGTAGTCATATCTTTATTTAATTCTGATTTATTGGCATCAAAGCCAAATGTAGAACTTGATTCTATTACTGCGAATCAAGTTAAGTCTCTAATAGATATTCCTAAGTTCTCTAATATTAAAGTTAGAGCGTTGATGCGTACAGAGTTTAGGGCTGAGGCCGATAAGGGTGATGATGTTAACACAAATTTCAGGCTAAAGCCTGCTATGATAGACCTTTCAGGTGACTTAGGTAGTCGTATTAGTTTCTTGATTCGTCAGAGATTTGATTGGTCTACGCAGATTCAATCTGATGGAGTTCCTCTTTCAACACCACTAGCTCAGATTCAGATAAAAGCAAATAGTAAGTTGAGTTTTACTTTTGGAAAACAGATGATGGCAATGGGGGGGCAGGAGTTTTCTTACAATCCTGTTCATGTATTTCACTATTCACTCTTTCTTAATTCTATACAACTTTTTCAGACTGGAGCGTCCGTGAGGTATAATGATGGTAATCATCGTTTAGCAGCACAAGTAACAAAGGTTACAAATTCAGACTTTCATTTAGAGGGTTACAAGAGTGCATGGAATAGTACAATTTACTGGGGTGCAACATTTTGCAATGGTACTTTTTCTCCAAATTACTCTTATATGTTGACGAATGCTGGTGATGGTAATCTATTACACTCTGTAATGTTGGGCCATCAATTTAATTTTAGTAGATTGAAGTTAGAGTTTGATCTGTTTAGACAGAATTCAATGAGATATTATAGCGGGTTACTCCAAGATTATGGAGCAGTCCAAGCAAAGACAACAGAAAGGTCGTTGGTAGGTTTTGCTGAATATAGATTCCCAGGAGATAGATTTCTTCTTGGGATAAAGGGGGCATTAGATGGTAGGAAGTTGACCGACACTGGAGAGGTAGTAGCAAATGAGTTGACGACTTCTGCTCAACTCAGATATGTGCTATTCCCCAAATATGGAGTAACACTTCATATAGTATATGCTCACTGCTTTGATAGATCAAATGGTAAATATGGAGCTCAGTTTGATGGAAAAGATAGTGATATGATCCACACAGGTTTAGTTTGGGATTTTACCCATAGTTTCAAACGATAATAATAGTAGCAAGATAGAGAGCCAAAACTGGCTCTCTATCTTATTATAGTAGTGTTAATAAGTCTGTCATATCTAGATCCCATAGGTCGGTGAAATACTTCAATCAGGTAACAGTTTTGTGTTTCGTAAAAATCTCCCTCTATGTATCTTGTCTCACCTTTTATACCCTCTGGCTGCTTATGAAGATATAAGAAATTATAATGTCCTTGTTTTAGAAGAATAGATGCTTCATGTTGATTTCTTTCTCTAGAATAGGTCATCATATACTTTTCATCTATTCTGTATCCTGATAGTTCACCATATATATATATATTGCCCTTTGGTAGAATAAGGTCGGTGTTAAGAGAGAAGTGTACTATGTGATATTGAGCTTCTGTCTCACTCTGCCCCTCATCAGCATCGAGTGTTCTAATTATGAATCTACCATCTTGGTCTTGATCATAATAGTATGAACTTGTTGCTCTTTGTTTGTTTGTCTCTAGTGTCGTGTGGTAGTATGGATCGTAGTAATTTGTGGATTCAGTACCTAAACCGTTATATTTGTGAGTAGTCATTTCAAACCTTCTAAATTCATTGCCAGCCTTAAATATTAGGTTTGGGTTATTAGTAAATACTATCTCATTTGGATTACTGTATAGAGGCGTGTTTACTATTACTTGATTATCCTCCCTGTAGTTCTGTCTGATTTTGACTTTTATCTCTGAGCTTGGATTTCTAATCTCATAGTTTCTAATGTCTAGAGATAGTTCAATTTGTTGATTTTTGTCTTTGTAGTCTATATCTGTGATACTATTTATGGTGGCTCTAGTTGGGATCAGTTCTTCTGTTACAGAGAATTTGGCAGCTAATAAAGGTTCCGATCTGTTGTTATCACGATATACCTCTAACCGATAGTTCCCAGAAACCCTAAATTGAATTTGTTGATTGGGTAGCGTTACTTTATAGTTGGTATATGGTATAAGTGTGTTAAATGAATATTGGAAGTCGTCAATTGCTTGGTAATTGAATCCATAGAGGTATTCATTCTCGTTTAAGTGACTATCTGATCCGTCAGCATTGCAATGAAAAATGGCATATGAATACCAATTATTGTCTTGGTTAAGTTCATCAAATGACAAGGTGATTTGATCGCTACTATTGAGTCTAATAACTGGAGGTAGTTCCCACGAGTCATTAACTCTTAAATGAGCTGAATTAAATTCAGTGGTCGCTATTTGAGAATATACCTCCGCAGTATGGCTAATAAGTATTGCTGTAATTAGTAATAATATTTTTGTCATCAATTATTATTTTGTGGTAGTTCAATCTCTATATCAAGAAGAAGCTTTTTCCCAGATTGTTCTTGTAGTGCCTCTCTACTGTCACACAATGTGTGCCAAACAGGAGCAAATTCAAACTCTTTATCAATCTTAAAATCTTCCGAGCCATATTTGTCAAGTTTGTCAAAAAGGAAACCAACTGTAATTAGATGAATGTCAACTGCAGGTTGGTATGTGCGCATTCTTGTAGTGTCGTTATACATCTCAGAAAGAATTCCAGCCTCACTAAGATGGTATAATATTTTTTGAGTTAATCTTGTAGGTATCTTGCATCTGTAGCTTATTTCCTCTCCTGAAAGTGGAGCCTCTTGATTTTCAAATCTCTTTACAATAAGGGTGGTTATAATTAGAGTAACAAAGTCTCTGTATCTATTTGATATAGAGCTTGTCTCTTTTTCAAAATTGTAGTTTCTAGAATTTTGACTAGTGTGGGTTAGTAGTGCCCCGAGTAGGCATATTGTCCAAGATACTTGTAGCCATAATAGGAGAAGAGGAAGAGCCGCAAAACTTCCATAAATAGCGTTGTATTTTGATACCCATATTTGTCCACTTATATAGATGAATTGAAAGAGTTGGAATGAGACACCACAAAGGACTCCAGGTAATATTGCATACTTAATTTTAACTCTTGTGTTTGGTATTAGGATAAACATAAAAGTAAATGCAAAACTAGTGAATATGAATGGTAATATCTGAAATATCACTCTTGTTACAGGTCCAAGGATGTGTGTGTAATTGCTACTTGATAGCATGGTGGTAACATAAATTGATAATCCACTTGATGCTACCATAAAGATGGGTAAAAGGAAAATCAGGGAAAAGAAATCAGTAAACTTACGGTAGTAACTTCTCCCATTTTTTACAGACCAAATCTCGTTAAATGATTGTTCTATATTTGATATAAGTCCCAGTACTGTCCACAATAAAAGTAGTATACCAGCACCAACGAATAATTCGCTCTTTGATTGTGCAATGTATGAGTCTACAAAGGTTAAAGCCTTTAGTAGGACATCTCTTTGACCAGGGAAATAATCTAATAGTTGACTCTCAAGAATTGATCGTTGATCGAATCCCTTGGCTATTGAAAATAGGAGTGCTAGTATTGGAACGATAGATAAAAGAGTGCTATATGTTAGCGCAGAGGCTTGAGTCGCTAGTCCATACTCCTTAAATAATCTAATAGCAAGAGTCGGAGGTCTAAGTATTATAGCCATAGCACGTCTTATCGGAGATGGGTCGTCATCTGAGATCCTAAAAATATCAACTTTAGATAATTGGTTTAGTTCATGACGAATTAGATTGTATGTAGCTTTTAGTGCTCTCATTCTTTATGATTTAATCAAATAAGCTTTTTATTATTTCGGGTGATTTCAATTCAATCTTAGGATTTACGTGAAATCGCAGATAGTTTATTAATGCATCCAAGACTATATTTCTATCATTTCGGTTTAGTGGTAATAGATTCATAGATGTATAATCTAATCTAGATATTTTATACAGAAGTTCAGTATCGTACTGCTCTAAGTATAATGAGCTTTTAGGTTTAGATCCCTCTATTACTCCATGTTCAATGTCTAGCCAATATCCACTCTTCCACTCTTCAAAATTTGGTTCAATGCCCATGAATTTTATAAGCTTGAAAATGAATATTAAATGAAAATTACCAAATCCGTTATCTTTTAGATCTATAATCTCTATTGAGTTCTCTACAAATGAGAATAGAGATATATTTGGTATACTCTTAGTTACAAATCGTTCAATAATCTCACTTAACAATATCGCTATTGAACTCTTTATTGGATTGGAGTATATTGAGTTTAAAGGAATTGAGATTCTAACTTCTTTTATTCTCTGAATATCTCTGTTAGGTTTGTGTTCAACCTCCATTTCTACTATATTTAGAGGTTGAAATATATTTCTCTTTACAGATGATTTTTTACTTCTACTGTTTGGGATATTGTATGCAATAATTCCAAATTGGTCTGTTAGTATATTAACGATAGAAGATTTGTCATTATATTTAATTGTGTTTAAAATGACGCCATTTGTTTTGTAGAACATTCTTTTAAAGTTGTTTGTTTGCAAAGATATAAATAAATTTGTCCGATAATACAGACAATAATTTTATATGGAAGAGCTTACTCTGACTACCCCCAGCCTACTGTTTTCTGCAGTGTCATTGATAATGTTGGCTTATACAAATCGTTTTCTAGCTTATGCGTCATTAGTTCGCTCCCTAAAGAAAGAGGTTCAAAATAGTGAGCTTCCTATGGCAGAGGCTCAAATAGCAAATCTTCGTGAAAGATTATATCTAACGAGAACTATGCAGATTTTGGGAATAAGCAGTCTTTTACTTTGCGTCTTTTCGATGTTTATGATATATGTTGGATGGAGTCAAGCAGGAGTTTATAGTTTTGCTGTGGCTTTGCTACTTCTTATACTATCATTAGGCTTCTCTATTCGTGAGATATTGATATCAGTTAAGGCACTAGAGATACACTTGAGTAATTTAGAGCAGAAAAAATAGATCAAAATGTTATTGATAGGTTGCTTTTTGTGTTATATTTGTAATCAAAACTAGTTGTACTCTAGTTAATTGTAAGGATTAAACTGAAATATCATATGTTGATCGAAAAACTATATAAACTCTTCTCAGAGCATCCTGTTGTAACTACAGATACTCGCAATTGTCCTCCAGGATCTATATTTTTTGCATTAAAAGGTGATCGATTTAATGGGAATCACTATGCAATGAAGGCTCTTGAAAGTGGTTGTGCAGCAGCTGTTGTTGATGAGGCTGAGTTTGCAACTGATCCTCGTATAACTCTAGTTAGCGATGTGCTTAAAGCTCTTCAAGAGCTAGCTCGTCATCATAGGAGAACAATGAAGGTTCCAGTAATCGCAATAACGGGAACAAATGGTAAGACAACAACAAAAGAGCTTGCAGCAGCAGTGTTGTCTAGGAAATTTAATGTGCTATTTACAGAGGGTAATCTAAATAATCACATAGGTGTGCCATTAACACTTCTTAGACTTACTTCTGAACATGACCTAGCTGTTGTTGAGATGGGGGCAAATCATCCTGGTGATATTAACGAGTTAGTAGAGATAGCTGAGCCTAATTTTGGACTTATTACGAATGTAGGAAAGGCTCACCTCGAAGGGTTTGGGTCATTCGAGGGGGTTATTAGAACAAAGTGTGAGATGTATGAGTATATACGTCGGACAGGTGGAAAGATCTTTCTACATAACGAAAATACAATTCTTTCAGATCACGCAAAGGGTATTGAATCAATTTTATATGGGATTCATCCCCGTATATATCTACACGGACATATATTGTCAAATAATCCCTTTATTTCTTTTGAGTGGCATACACTTACATTCCCAAGTTATGAGGGTGTCGTAAATACAAAATTGATAGGGGAGTATAATTTCTATAATGCTATTGCTGCAGCAGCAATGGGCTGCTACTTCGGAGTAGCTTTTGAGGATATATCTTCTGCATTATCAGAATATGTGCCTAGTAATAACAGATCACAATTGAAGATTACTGATCGTAATCATGTTGTTATTGATGCATATAATGCAAACCCAACTAGTATGAAGGCATCTTTAAGGAACTTCTACTCTATGGGCGTGAAGAACAAGCTACTAATACTTGGAGATATGTTAGAGCTTGGTGAGCATTCTGATTATGAACATCAGCAGGTTGTTAACCAATTAGAGGAGTATGGATTTGAAGAGGTGCTACTAGTTGGCGAAAACTTCAAGAGAACAAAGAATGGTTTGCGGTGCTTTGATGATTGTGATTCTCTCCTCTCATTTATTAAAGATAAAGCCTATTGCGATAGGTATGTCTTGATTAAAGGATCGAGAGGTATTGCTCTTGAAAGGTCTCTAGATATGTTATGATATATTCCTTATGCTTAGTAATTAGGGCGTTTACTTTTATTGGAATTTATTTAACAAAGGTCTTACGAACTAAATAGAATATAGGTTTGTTTTATTCCCAGTTGATGATATTTTAAATATCTTATCAACTGGGAATTTTAGTTTGCATTTTTTTGAACTATAAATTATATTATATTTCCTAACCTTTAACTATTTAAGTATGAATCCACCAGTGATTTAGAGGGGGTGAAATCCGCCCCCGTCCTTATGTAGGACATTAACCTTAACAATTAACTCTGCCCAATATTTATGTGAGGATACCCTCTAGGGAGAGTTCAAAATCTATTTAAACTAATTCCTATTTTGGCTATGAAGACTTTAAGAAAAATGATGGGCTTCGGCGTCATCGCGTTTGCAATTTTCGCATTTAATGCGTGTAGTAGTAAAGATAATCCAGATGTACCTTCATCAAAACAAGAGGTTACATTCCAATTGGATGCTAAGACTGTAATGGAAACTAAAGCTGCTATCGCAGGTTATGCAGAATGTGTTGCTGATAATATCCCTTTAAAAGTTAATATAGTTTTAAGTGGTGCTGAGAATGTATCAATTACTGATGAAGTAGTTTCTCTTTTCGGGGACAATTACAAAACAGCTCCTATATTGTTGAAATCAGGTGAATATACTGTTGAGAGTGTAACTGTTTATAATGGCAGTTCAGTTATATATTCAGGTGTTAAAGCTCCAGCTGAATTTGCAACATTTATACCTGATGGTTATTTGATGGGACAACAGAAATTCACAGTAACAGATTATACTAAACCTACAGTTCCTTTGTATGTGCTTTGTGCTAAAGGTGAACCTGCTGAAAAATTTGGTATGCCTAAATTCCAAATTAACCGAGTTGAGGTCAATTGTTTTGATCTATTCTTCAACGTTTGTAATCCATTAATGGGTAACGAACACGAAGTAGGTGAGGGTGTTATCTCAGTATATGACGTAAAAGGTGGTAATCTTCTTTATTCAGACGAATTTGCTAGTGGTAATATTGCAACTCTATGTTTTGGTAACGATCTAACTAAAGATGATAATGACGAAAGTTATTATATCGAGGTTGTTTTGAGTAATCAATTCCTTGTAGGTGCTCCTGTAACTCTTTCAGGATCGGCTACAGTTGAACAGCTTTTGAGATATAAAGAAGCTAATAACTGGGATGTTGATATGAATGCAATACACGTTGAATATTGTGGACAAACTACTTTCTGTCTATTTCCAGGTCTTATTTGTGAAGTTTGTGATACTCAGTTGAATGAGAATTTCGAAAGATATTCTGATATTAATGATTTCTATTTGAAGTCAGGGTGGATGAATCTAAACAATAAAGAAGACAAATTGATGAGACACCCAGAATCTAATCAGTGGATGTTGGCAATTGGTGAAGATCGTGACTTTGAATGGAAAACAGTTAAGTTTGCATATACAAAGGGTGATAAGATTTCTCTTAATGCTTTTGTTAAATCATATGCATCTGAATGGAATAAGTGGGATGCTGTTGTAACTCTTGCTCTAGCAGATGAAGATGGTGTTGTTATTGAGAGTACTATCAAAGGTATCAAAATGAGCTCACCTTGCGGTCATGCAAGTTGGACGCCTATACCAAAATGTGGTTTTACTCCTGATATAGAATCAGGATGCTATAGACTTTATGTGAAAGTTAAGTTAGCTGATACATGTAAGGGTAACTACTATTTCGGAATGGATGATGTTTTATCTTCACCAGAGATAAACTAATCTTATTTTGATTATGATAACGGGCTGTTGTCATCGACGACAGCCCGTATTTTATAATCTATACTTTGATTATATGGCAACAGTTATGAGAAGTTTTTCTCTTCAGCTTCTACTGTTTTTAGTACTTTCACTTTTTATATCCTCATGTGTAAATGAGGATCATCAACAAAGTGAAGTATTAGGGCAGGAGGTGGTTTTTGAGTTTGAGGCCAATCAAATTCTAAATACACGAGCTGGAGATCAAGATACAGAGTGTTCGCCTGCTAGAAATACTCTGTTTATGGCCGAGATTGGTTTGATAACTCCAAAGGGAAGATCTGTACGTAGTGGTCTCGTCTCAGTAAGTGGAGGGACTATAAAGTCTGAGCCGTTTTTCTTGGAGATAGGTCAATATGTTGTGGATAATGTCACGCTTTTTGATGGAATGCTCCAGAGGGTTGCTTTCTCTGGCGTTAGATCAGGAGGTGAGTATGCTAAGTTTATTCCTACACATCCAGAGGAAGGAAATAGCTACTTGATGGGAGAGCAGACTTTCACGGTCACTGTTTATTCTAAGCCTAGTGTGTCAACCTATCTTTTGTGTGCTAATGCAGAGGAGGCCTCAAAATTTGGGATGCCTAAATTTGAGATTAACTCTGTCGAGGTAGGATGTTTTGATATATTTTTCAACGTATGTAATCCAAATCTTAACAATGAGCACTTCGTCGGCTCTGGTGTGATTACTCTTTTTGATAAAGAAGGTAGTGATAGAGTAGCTATTATGAGCGATACATTTGGTGAGGGTGATATAGCTACACTATGTTTTGCTGATAATCTAACACGGTATGATGATGATGAGGTTTACTACGTGGAGGTGGTCTTTGATAATTCATTTTTAAAACAATCTCAGAGGATTCAGGGGGAGAAGTTGAGCGTAGCTCAACTCAAAGGATTCAAGAATTCTAATGGGGGGTGGAATAGAGAAATGAATTGTGTTCATAGGGTGTATACTCCAGAGTAGCTAATTGATATTTTATTTTATATAAATGCTTTCAACTAATATTTAATTGAATAATAGCAATACTTTCAATTATGAAAACAATAATTTATAGACTATTTTCAACCATCATTCTAGTCTCTTTAATTGGGGCTTTAGTTACATCTTGTAGCTCTAAGGATGAAGAAATAAATACTTCAAAGAAGCAAGAGGTTACATTCCAATTGGATGCTAAGACTGTAATGGATACAAAAGCTGCCATCGCAGGGTATGCAGAGTGTAATTTGAATAATGAACCATTAAAAGTTATCATAGAGTTGACTGGAACAGAAAATGTTGAAGTTAATGAGGTTGTTTCTCTTTATGGTGATTTTTATAAAACAGCTCCTGTGTTGTTGAAATCAGGTGAATATACTGTGGCTAGTGTTACTGTATTTAATAACACTACAGTCATATATTCTGGTGTATCTGGTGTTAGCTTACCACTACCTGAGTTTGCTGCATTTATTCCTTCTGAGTATTTGATGGGAGTTCAGAAGTTTACAGTGACTGATTATACAAAACCAACTATACCATTGTATGTGCTTTGTGCACAAGGAGAACCAGCTAGTAAGTTTGGTATGCCTAAATTTCAAATCAATCGTATTGAGGTTAATTGTTTTGATCTATTCTTCAACGTTTGTGATCCTGAACAAGGCAACGAGCATATTGTAGGTTCTGGTACTATTGAACTTTGGACTGAAGATGGTGAAAGTAAGCTTTACTCTGATTCATTTGGAAGTCAAAATATTGCAACATTATGTTTTGCTGATGATTTAACAATAACAGACAATAGCCAAGAGAAATATAGATTGGTAGTTAATATTAATCCTCCTGCACCTCTAGCTGCACAGAAAACTGTAGCATTAGTTTCTGTTGAGAGTCTTTTGAAATATAAAGATATAAAAGCGACATCGACTACAAGTGGTTGGGATGATCAGATGAATGCAATCCACGTAATTATATGTGGAGGTAATCCTTTCTGTCTACCAATTCCTGGTGTTATTTGTGATGGTGAAGATCCAGATCCAGATCCAACTTGCGATGGATTAGCTAATCTGTATGACAATTTTAATGTCTATAGTAGCATCAATGGTCTCTTTGTGGATGGTCCTTGGGCTAAATTTAATGGAGCTTCATTAAATATTCCATCAAGTGATACTTCTCTAGGACTACAATTAGAGAGTAATAATGGCAAGAATAAACAATATACAGAAATGAGTTTTGTTGCTGGTGCTAATGATGCTACAGTTCGTGTATATGAGTTCCAAACTAAGCGATTTAAGTTTAGTCAAGGCCAGAATATAGCTTTCGAACATTGGTTAAGATCTGTAAGAACTGCAACGGCTAATGATAAACACAAATTTATCGCTAAAGCTACATTGGAGCTCTGGAATGATTTTGGTGTACTTACTGAAACTAAAATCGATTGGTGGTCAACACCTAATGACGAACCTCTGTCAGCTACAGGTAATGGTGATTGGCACTATGTGCCAGCTCCTAAATATAAGGATCCATTCCCTAATGATCAAGTTCCAGATGGTTGCTATTATCTTAAAATTAAGGTTGAGATAATGCCAACTGAACAGAAAAAAGGAGATCCAGTTATATTTGAAGAAGGACGTAGATATTATCTAGGAATTGATAATTTGGTTAAGTATTCAGGAGAGAATCCAAATCAAATATAATTCTTGTAAGTATTATAAATAACAAAAAGGAGCTTCATGATTTTCATGAAGCTCCTTTTTGTTATTTATAAAGATGATCTCTAAGATATTGCCCAGTATAAGAAGTATTGCATTTGGCAACCTCTTCAGGAGTACCCTCACATACCAAATATCCACCTTGATCGCCACCTTCAGGTCCAATGTCGATAATGTGGTCAGCACATTTTATAACATCAATATTGTGCTCAATAATGAGGACAGTGTGCCCATTCTCTATAAGAGCATTAAATGCTTTAAGTAGTGTTTTTATATCATGGAAATGAAGGCCAGTTGTCGGTTCATCAAATACAAATATTGTTGGTTGACTCTTCTCTCCGCTGAGAATAAAAGCAAGTTTTACCCTTTGGCTCTCACCACCAGAGAGAGTAGACGAAGATTGTCCAAGCTTAATATATCCTAGACCCACTTGTTGAAGAGGAAGGAGTCTTTTAACAATCTTTTTTTCAGTATTTGATTTACCCTCCTTACCAAAGAATTCTATAGCCTCATTTACAGTCATGTCAAGTATGTCTGTGATGCACTTACCATGATATAAGACCTCTAGAATCTCCTTCTTGAATCTAGCACCGTTGCACGATTCGCAAGTTAACTCAATGTCAGCCATGAATTGCATCTCAACGGTAGTTGTGCCTTCTCCTTTACATTCATCGCAGCGTCCACCATCAGTATTAAGAGAGAATACCCCAGGGGAGTATCCCATTTGTTTAGATAGGGGCTGATCAGAGAAAAGCTTTCTAATCTCGTCATAAGCCTTCAGGTAGGTGCATGGATTAGATCTAGAAGACCTACCAATAGGATTTTGGTTTACAAACTCAATAGCTTTGACCCTATTAATGTCTCCAAATATACCTGAAGAAGCTCCAGGCTGCTCGTTTGCTTCACTAAATTGTTGTTTTACATTCTTGTAAAATACATCTCTAACAAGAGAAGATTTACCAGAACCACTCACTCCAGTTACAACACTCATAACATTAAGAGGGAACTTAACATCAATACCTTTTAGGTTGTTATGAGTAGCGTTCTTAACCTCAATGTAACTGTTCCATTTTCGTCTATAGATAGGTGTATCTATTGTCTCTTTACCGGTTAGATATTGTACGGTGTATCCTCTGTCGCTAGCAATAAGTTTATTAATATCGCCCTGATATACAACTTCACCTCCTAGTCTACCTGCGTCAGGTCCTATATCAATAATGTAATCAGCAGCTCTCATTATCTCCTCATCATGTTCAACAACAATAACACTATTACCTTGTTGTTGTAGCTGTCTTATTACATTGATTAATTTTTTTGTATCCCTAGGGTGTAGTCCTATACTTGGCTCATCCAAAATATAAAGGGATCCTACAAGAGCACTACTTAATGAAGTTGCAAGGTTAATACGCTGGCTCTCTCCCCCCGAAAGAGTAGAAGATAAACGATCAAGAGTTAGGTAACCCAATCCAACATCAATAAGGAAGTTAATCCTATTATTAATCTCAATGAGTAGTCTTTGAGCTATTGAAGAATCCTTTTCATCAAGAACGAGATTATCAAAGAATGTTCTTAATTCGCTTATAGGAAGAGTTACAATCTCACCAATGCTCTTATTTCCAATCTTTACATATTGAGTACCCCTTTTTAATCTAGTCCCATTACATTCAGGACAAATAGTTTTACCCCTATATCTAGCCAGCATCACACGGCATTGAATCTTATAGCTACTCTCTTCAAGCATCTTGAAGAATGTGTTAATCCCTCCAAAATAGCTATTCCCCCTCCATAATAGATCCTTTTGCTCCTTGTCAAGCTGATTGTATGGTTTATGTATTGGAAAGTTAAATAAGTGAGCTGAGTTAATAAGCTCATTCTTCCATTCACTCATTTTTTCTCCTTTCCAACAAACTACAGCATCTTGGAATATAGACAAAGACTTGTTAGGAATAACAAGATTCGGATCAACACCAACTATCTGTCCAAAGCCTTCACATACCGGACATGCACCAGCAGGAGAGTTGAAATTAAACATTGTATCAGTTGGCTCCTCAAATGTAAACCCATCCGCCTCAAACTCTTTAGAAAAAGTTTGGGTTTCAATCTCGCCATCCTGTTTGTATAGTTTTA
Source organism: Bacteroidales bacterium (assembly GCA_051648105.1). GTDB lineage: Bacteria > Bacteroidota > Bacteroidia > Bacteroidales > UBA7332 > UBA7332. The sequence goes on along the minus strand of JBOFEN010000040.1, from coordinate 19,697 downwards.
GAATACATCTGTTGTGACCTTCAAAGAAAGCTGTCTCCACTGAATCTGCAAATCTACTAATGGTATCTGGATCATTAGTTGTAGCAACCCTATCAATAAGTAGAAGCGGCATTATACCGTCGTTAATAGTAAAGTTGTTAGAAAGTATATCCTCAATCTCTACAACATGATCACCTACATCCACTCTGTTGAATCCCTGTTTTAGATATATCTCTAGTTGTTGGAGTATATCTCTATTGGTAGGTATATTTATTGGTGCAAGTAGAGCAATACGATACCTCTCATTTGGGTTTGTAACCACACTAATAAGGTCCTCAACAGAATGTCGTTTAATCAATTCTCCGGATTTAGGTGAATAGGTTTTGCCAATTCGAGCAAATAACATCCGAAGATAAGTATATATCTCAGTAGAAGTCCCAACTGTAGATCTAGGATTTCTACTGTTTACCTTTTGCTCTATTGCAATAGCTGGAGGTATACCAGTAATTGAGTCACATTCAGGTTTACTCATTCTACCAAGAAATTGTCTTGCATAGGATGAAAGACTCTCTACATATCTTCTTTGCCCTTCAGCATAGAGTGTTTCAAATGCTAATGAAGACTTTCCTGATCCAGAAAGGCCAGTAATGACAACGAATTTATCTCTAGGTATAGCTACATCAATATTCTTTAGGTTATTGACGTGAGCTTTTCGTATTTTAATATTGTTCTCTTCAGACATAGCGATATATTCTGATTAATTAATCTGCAAATATAGAATATAAGAACACTTAGGAAAAGAGTTTTACGAAGATTAAATTCCTTAATTGTAAATAGTGTTCAAAAAACCTTTTAGAATCATTTTTATAGCTAATACGTTGTAATTAAGCTTTTTTTGTGTCATTTTTATAGGCCTATAAATAGAATTTAAGACCGCATTATTGTCTCAGTCAAAAAAAAGTGCGTTATTTGCGTGTTAAAACCCAAGTGGAATAAAGTTCCAAAATATGATAATATGAAGTTTACAGCACAACAGATTGCAGCTTTTATAGGCGGAGAGGTTGTTGGAGACCCAGATGTAGCAGTAAGTGACTTTACAAAAATAGAGGAGGGGAGGCCAGGTGCTTTATCCTTTTTAGCAAATCCAAAATACGAAGAGTATATATATAGTACTGAATCATCTATTGTTTTAGTTAATAGTAGCTTTATACCTTCTAAAGAGATAAAGGCAACATTGATAAAGGTTGAGAATGCATATGCTTCATTAGCTAAGCTACTCCAACTATCAGAGAGCGTAAAACCTCGAAAGAGCGGTGTTCATAATACAGCTATTATTTCAGAATCAGCACGAATAGGAAGTGGAGCATATATTGGTCCATACGTTGTGATTGGTGACAATAGTGTAGTTGGTGACAATGCATATATTGATGCTCACTGTTTTATTGGAGACTTTGTCTCAATCGGTGATAACTTAAAGCTACATTCAGGCGTTAAGATCATGGATGCTACTGTTATTGGAAATAATTTCTCAGCACAAGCTGGGGCTGTAGTTGGCTCTGACGGTTTTGGCTTTGCACCAACTACAGATGGTGTTTATGATAAGATACCTCAAGTTGGGAATGTTAAGATCGAGGACGATGTTGAAATTGGAGCTAATAGTACCATTGATAGAGCAACTATGGGCTCTACAATAATTGGTAGGGGTACAAAATTAGACAATCATGTTCAAATAGCACATAATGTCGAGATAGGTAAAAACTGTGTTATCGCAGCATTAGTTGGCATTGCAGGATCTGTTAAGGTGGGAGATGGCTGTATGTTTGGTGGACAAGCTGGTATTGCAGGTCATTTAAAGATAGGTGATAATGTTAAACTAGGCGCACAAACAGGTGTAATGAATAATATACCAGATGGTGAAACTTGGATTGGTTTCCCTGCAGTACGTTCAACAACATTTATGAGATCTCACGCTTTGTCAATACGCCTTCCTGAGATAAATAGGACGGTAACAAAACTACAGAAAGAGATTGAGATATTAAAGCAACAATAAATACTCTATAGTCTTAAGCATTTTATAGACTATAAAATGAAAATATAATATAGGATTATGTCTAAACAGAAAACCTTAAAGGACTCTTTCTCATTGTCAGGGAAGGGTTTACATACCGGATTGGATATCACAGTTACATTTACTCCAGCACCAGAGAATCACGGATATAAGATTCAACGTGTTGACTTGGAGGGAGAGCCAGTTATCGATGCCGTAGCAGAGAGTGTAGTAGATACTCGCCGTGGTACAGTTATTGGGAAAAAGGATGTAACGATAAGCACAATAGAGCACGCATTGGCAGCACTATACGCTTATGAGATTGATAACTGTTTGATTAAAGTTAATGCTCCAGAATTTCCTATTTTAGATGGTAGTTCAAAGTTCTATGTAGAGGAGATTGAGCGAGTTGGGATAGTAGACCAGAATGCTAATAAAGACTACTATATTGTTCGCAAAAAGGTTGAAGTTACAGATCCAGAGAGTGGTTCTTCTATTCTTATTTTACCAGATGATAAGTTTAGTGTAAGTGCATTGATCTCGTTCAATTCACCAATACTATCAAATCAGTATGCAACACTTGAGGATCTAAAGAATTTTAAGAGTGAGATAGCATCAGCTAGAACATTTGTTTTTGTTCACGAGATTGAACCTTTGGTTAAAAATAACCTTATAAAGGGTGGTGATCTAGACAATGCAATTGTTATCTATGATAGAATCATGAAGCAAGAGGAGTTGGATAGTCTAGCTGATTTGATGAATCAACCACGTAAGAGCTGTGAGAGTCTTGGTTATATCAATAACAACCCACTTGTTTTTGATAATGAGCCAGCTCGTCATAAACTCCTTGACATACTAGGGGATATAGCCCTATTGGGTAAGCCAATTAAGGGAAGGATTATTGCAACACGCCCAGGGCATAAGATTAACAACCAAATGGCGCGTCACATACGTAAGGAGTTGAAGCGTCTAGAGGTTCAATGCCCTGTTTATACTCCAGATGCTACGCCATTGATGGATGTAAACCGTGTAAAAGAGCTACTGCCACACAGATATCCATTCTTGATGGTTGACAAGATTATTGAAATTAGTGATAATCATATTGTAGGTGTTAAGAATGTAACTGCCAACGAAGAGTTTTTTATGGGGCATTTCCCAGAGGAACCGGTTATGCCAGGCGTACTCCAGGTTGAGGCGATGGCTCAAGTAGGAGGTATTTTGGTTCTTAATTCTGTTGAAGACCCTAAGGCTTACTCAACTTACTTTATGAAGATAGATAATGTTAAGTTCAGACAAAAGGTTGTTCCTGGAGATACATTAATCTTCAGACTAGAGATGACATCAGAGATACGCAGAGGATGTGCTCAGATGAAAGGATATGCCTTTGTAGGGGAGAAGATAGTTTCAGAGGCTGAATTTATGGCCCAAATTATAAAGAATAAATAATAGAATATATTTAATATGAAACAGCCTTTGGCTTATATACACCCGGAAGCAAAGATTGCTCCTAATGTAGTGATTGAACCATTTGTTACAATTGATAAGAATGTAGTGATTGGAGAGGGTAGTCGCATTGGTTCTAATGTAACTATCTTGGAAGGTGCTCGTATTGGGAAGAATTGTGTGATCTATCCTGGTGCAGTTATTTCGGCTCCACCACAAGATCTTAAGTTTAAGGGAGAAGACTCACTGGCTATCATTGGAGATAATACAACAATTCGTGAGTGCGTTACTATCAATCGTGGAACTTCAGCTAAGGGTAAAACTGTTGTAGGAGACAACTGCCTACTAATGGCCTATTGCCACATTGCTCATGACTGTAAAATTGGTAACAATGTTATCATGTCTAATGCGACTCAAGTAGCAGGTGAGGTTGAAGTTGACGATTTCGCTATCATAGGAGGTGGTTCATTAATTCACCAATTCGTTCATATTGGATCACACGTAATGATTCAAGGTGGGTCTCATGTTACAAAAGATATCCCTCCTTTTATCAAGGCAGGAAGAAACCCAATCTCTTATGCAGGGGTAAACTCAATTGGTCTACGTCGTCGCAACTATGATAACGAGAAGATCAGAGAGATTCAAGATATTTATCGCTACCTTTATCAGTCAGGTATGAATAATACTGATGCTGTAGAGCATATTGAGGCAGAGCTTACAGCATCACCAGAGAGAGATGAGATTATTCTTTTCGTGAAGAACTCTCAGAGAGGTATCATCAAAGGATATATTGGTTAATTTGTTTAACGACATATAACATACATAAGAATATGATTTACAGATTTGTACTTCTCTCAGATGAGGTGGATAACTTCGGTAGAGAAATAAGCATTGATCAAGAGGCTACTTTTGAGGAGCTTCAAGATGCGATCCTTGAATCGGTTAACTATAATAAAGGTGAGATGACATCCTTCTTCTTGTGTGAAGATAACTGGGAAAAGGGCAAAGAGGTAACTATGATGGAGATGGATACTGATTCATCAGAAGATAGTTGGGTCATGTCAGAAACAAAACTAGTTGACCTAATTGAGGAGGAGGGTCAGAAGCTGATCTTTGTGTTTGATATGATGGTAGATAGATGTTTCTTTATGGAGCTTGAGGAGATCAACTCAGGAACACTAGCTAAGGCCTATTGTTCAAAAAGCAAAGGAGAGGCCCCTGAGCAGATTGTCTCTTTCGAAAGTTTTGAAAAAGAGACAAACAGTTTTATAGATGAAGATCTATATGATGATGACCAGTTTGATATATCAGAGCTTGATGAAGAGGGTTTTGATATTACGGATGGTAATCCTTACGAGAATTGATTATAATAGAATCAAGCATATTAAAAGCTATGATAGTGCACTAAAGTGTACTATCTTAGCTTTTTTCTTTTGGATAGATTAAACAAAAAATTGATAATGCATACTCTTATTGTTCTTCTTGGTCCTACGGGTGTTGGCAAAACTGAATTGAGCTTGTCTATAGCCGAGTTATTTGGCGCTGATATCATATCATCAGACTCCAGGCAACTATATGCCGATATACCAATTGGTACTGCAGCCGCTACTCCTCAAGAGAGAAGCCGAGTAAAGCACCATTTCGTTGGTACTCTAGCCTTAAGTGACTATTATAGTGCAGCACAGTTTGAGCTTGATGCACTAGGTAAGCTAGATGAACTTTTTGCTAAGAATAGCGTTGTGGTCATGACAGGTGGCTCAATGATGTACATTGATGCTTTATGCAATGGTATTGACGACTTGCCAACTGTGGATGATCAACTTAGAGCCTCACTCGTAGATAAATTCAATAGTGTGGGATTAGATGGAATATGTGCAGAGTTGAAGCTTCTTGACCCTGTATACTACGATCAAGTAGATCTAAAGAATCATAAGCGAGTGCTTCATGCCCTCGAGATTTGCTATATGACAGGAAGGCCATATTCTGAACTCAGGACTAATATAAAGAAGGTTAGACCTTTTAGAATAATAAAGATAGGATTGAATAGAGATCGCCAAGAGCTATATGATCGTATCAATAGAAGAGTAGACCTTATGGTTGAGCAAGGTTTGCTTGACGAAGCTCGACGAGTAGAGCCGTTTAAGCATTTTAACTCCCTCAATACTGTTGGATACAAAGAGCTGTTTGCCTATTTTGATGGTGATTTTACACTTGAGTTTGCACTAGATAAGATAAGGCAAAATAGCCGTATATATGCAAAGAAGCAGTTGACTTGGTTCAAACGAGATAAGGAGATCAGATGGTTTCATCCAGATGATAAAGATGAGGTAATATCTTACTTAAAGGAACAAATTTAGACAATTATAGAACTTTAGCTATCACTTTTTGTTCCACTTTACCAAACAAACTCTATCTTTGTTGATTAAGATAGAAATATATCAATAGCCACATATGTATATGAATAACGAATTTAAAAAGTATGCAACTAAGCATCTAGGAATGAATAGTCTTGCACTAGATAAGTATATGGATGTAACAAGTAGTTATATCTCACCAACAATCATTGAAGAGCGCCAGCTAAACATTGCTCAGATGGATGTTTTCTCCCGCTTAATGATGGATAGGATTATATTTATGGGGACAGCTGTTGATGACTATAGTGCAAATGTTATTCAAGCACAACTTCTTTATCTTGACTCTGCAGACCCAGGTAAAGATATCTCAATCTACTTGAACTCTCCTGGAGGATCTGTTTATGCTGGTCTTGGGATATATGATACAATGCAATATATATCTAGTGATGTATCTACAATTTGTACTGGTATGGCAGCTTCAATGGCTGCAGTACTTCTTGTAGCAGGAACAACAGGAAAGCGTTTTGCGTTGAAGCACTCTCGAATAATGATACACCAACCAATGGGAGGTGCACAAGGCCAAGCTTCAGATATTGAGATTACGGCTCGCGAGATATCAAAACTTAAGAAGGAGTTATACACGATTATAGCAGATCACTCAGGTAACCCTTTTGAACGTATTGAGCAAGATTCTGATAGAGACTTCTGGATGACAGCTCAAGAGGCTAAAGAGTACGGTATGATTGATAGTGTATTGTTGAGAACAAAGTAAAAATTCTATATGGCTAAGAAAAATCAAGAACATTGTAGCTTTTGTGGAAGACCAAGTAATCAAGTTATGATGTTGATTACAGGTATTGACGGCTATATATGTGATACTTGTGCAACTCAAGCTGCTCAAATAATAAATGAGGGTCTTGAGAAAGAGAAGAAGAAAAATGGTAAGTTTGGTTCTCTAGATTCTAAGGAGATACCAACACCACAGCAGTTGAAAGAGTTCCTCGATCTATATATCATTGGACAAGATGATGCAAAACGTTACTTGTCTGTTGCTGTTTACAATCACTACAAGAGATTGACTCAGAAGGATGAGAGTGATGATATTGAGATTGAGAAATCAAATATCATGATGGTAGGTCCAACAGGTACAGGAAAAACTCTTTTAGCTAGAACAATAGCAAAGCTACTTCACGTTCCTTTCACAATTGTTGACGCTACGGTGTTGACAGAGGCTGGGTATGTAGGTGAGGATATTGAATCGCTACTAACTAGACTTCTACAAGTTGCAGACTACGATGTAGAGGCAGCTGAGAGGGGTATAGTATTTATTGATGAGATTGATAAGATTGCACGCAAAGGAGACAATCCATCAATTACTAGAGATGTGTCAGGCGAAGGTGTTCAGCAAGGGCTTCTCAAACTTCTTGAGGGTTCTGTTGTAAATGTACCACCTCAAGGTGGGCGTAAGCATCCAGATCAGAAGATGATTCCAGTAAACACTAAGAATATCCTCTTTATTTGTGGTGGTGCTTTCGAAGGTATAGAGAAGAGAATTGCAAATCGTTTGAATACAAGAGTGGTAGGTTATGGTGCAGCCCAGAAACGAGCAGACATAGACCGTCACAACCTTATGCAGTATGTATCACCTCAAGATTTGAAGAGCTTTGGTATGATTCCAGAGATCATTGGTCGCCTTCCTATCCTTACTTATCTTAATGCATTAGATAGAGACTCTTTGAGAAGAATTCTAATTGAGCCTAAAAACTCTATTGTAAAGCAATATGAGAAGCTTTTCAGAATGGATGGAGTAGAGCTCTCTTTTGAAGATTCAGCGCTAGACTTTATTGTTGATAAGGCAGTTGAGTTTAAGACTGGAGCAAGGGGATTGCGCTCAATTACTGAATCGATTATGATGGATGCAATGTTTGAGGTGCCATCTATGGAGCTTAAAGAGCTTGTTATTAGCGGTGATTATGCTCAAGATAAATTGTCAAGATCAAACTTAGGAAGACTTCAATCATCAGTTAACTAATAGATGATTTTATAGGAGTTAACTCCTGTATTAATATAAAAAGAAGATGGTCTAACCCTGTCAATGCAGAGTTAGACCATCTTCATTTTGTAAAAAACAATCGTAACCACAGATTTCAAACCCTGTGAGAAAAAAATCTCTTAATTCTATCCTTAGCTGATAGAATTAACAGTTATGTGCTCTTTTATTTTCATCTAAAGTAATAATTATATTGTAAACATGATTTAAATGGCAGCTATTTCCTAATAGTGTAGAGTAAATTATGATAAATTTTTTTGTGGCGATAGGATTCTATCGCCACACTATCACCACCTCTATCGCCACACTTAACTTGTTGATAATCATAGTTGGTGGCGATGTGGTGATAGAAATCGTTAAAACTAAGACTCTGTGAGGGGATTTTGCTGTTTTATTAATAGTGATTTGTTAAATCAGGGGTGGTTGTTAACTTCTGATCCACTAAGTTATTTAGGCACTGCCTAATGGAGGTTTACCCTAAGGCTTTTGGGTGTTTAGGCTGAGGCTAACTACTAGTTAGGCAGTGCCTAATTTTGCACTGAGTTAGGGGTGAAAAGTCAAAGAGTTTTGGGTGCAAACTCACAGGGGTTAACCCCTAAAGTCACTGACTTTTTGGGGAGATTGTAGTTCCCTGATTTAAGTTGACAACTTGTATGTCTTATGCCTTCGACAAGTTGACTTGGTATTATAAATACTCCTGACTTGCATGTCAATCAAGTGAACTATGAATAATCAAGGCAATAGATTTCATTGAATATTATCTAGCATTCATTTACCAACAACTGTTTTTCTGCACTTTATTTACTAGTTGCATAGGAGTTCTCATTCCTATTGCCTGGTTAGGGCTTGCATAATTTGTCTACAGTAGGCATAAGCTTTTATGTTTGTAAACTGTTAACTTATTTAGTACACTGCAAAACAAATTAGGCAGAGAGCTTCAAAAATGAAGCCTCTGCCTAATTACCAATATTGCTAAAACTAAAATGTCTAAGCTTATATATTTACCTAGATTAATATTCACATCTCCAGTGGTTGTTATTACAAAAAATAGAAGCCAATTAAAAGAGATTGATCCAGTTTCTGAGTATAGTTACTCCTTGAGGTGTAAGTATTGATTCGGGATGAAATTGTACACCATGAACATTGTAGCTATGGTGAGATATCGACATTATCTCACCATCATGAGATCTAGATGTTATTTTCAATGTGTTTGGTAGCTCCTGCTCAGAGACAACCCATGAGTGATATCTGCCTATTTCAATAGTTTTACCCATATTATTGTAGATATCGTTATTATCGATAATATCAACTATTGAGCTGACCCCATGGTATGGCTTATTGAGGTTTTTGATTTTTCCTCCAAACGCTTCGGCAATAGCTTGATGCCCTAGGCATACTCCAAATATGGGTTTCTTGCCGGCATATTTTTTTATTATATCTATCATCACCCCTGCCTCACTAGGTATTCCAGGACCTGGAGATAGTACTATTGCGTCATAAATATCTACCTGCTCAATTGTTATTTGATCATTTAGAACAACATCTACCTCTAGATTCTCAATTTCCATTAGTAGGTGTCTGAGGTTGTATACAAATGAATCGTAGTTGTTTAGTAGTAGTATTTTAATCATTACAGATGGTTAATCTACCTCTAGTCCGTATTTTGCAGATAGCTCTTTGATGATTGAATTCTCTTGCTTCAATTCTTCGAATATTTCACGTTTGCTAAATGCCTTAATCTTCTCCTGCTTATTTACCCGAACGTTAAGTGTCAATTCGCTGTTTCGAAGAACTTGACGTAAGAATGGGAGAAGTGTAGAGGCTTCTGTTGTTAATTTCTCTTGTTGTATTGTATTGTCTACCAAAACCTCTATCACTGTGCCATCTATAATTGTAGGCTTACAGCTCTGCATGGTATTAACCATTATATGTTGGTCGGGGATACGATATGTATACTCTTTCCATATTTTTAGAAGCTGATCTAGTGATATTGATTCACTCATTTGAGGAGTAGGTGATAGCTCTTGCGCGTTGTTGTTCTGAGGTGAACTTGTGCGGTTTCGTCCTAGCAGAGATATTCCCCTGCCTCTGCTTTTCCCCTCCTGATTTGTTGTTGGGGTGCTGATTTGTTGTAAAGGCTGAGGAGTAATCTCAACTCTCTCTTGTTGAGGAGTTGGAGTTTGCTCTGTTACAACTTTAGCGGAAACTGGGTTGCTCGCTATAGGTTGTTCTCTTTTTACAGTAGAGGCTATCGAGGGAATTGAGGCCATACGGCCAGATCCTCCTTCCTTAGGTTCCTGCACTTTTGTTAGTCTGAGCAGGGCTAGTTCTACTAATAGTCTTTTGTTTTTTGATTGTCTGTAGTTAATGTCACATTCAGATGTGATCTGAAGAGCGTCAAATAACATCTGCTGTGAGCAGCTTTGTGCTTGTGTTGCATATTTGTTTGCAACAGCCTCTGCCACCTCAAGAAGAGGAAGGGTAGAAGGATCCTTACTAACAAGAAGATCTCGGAAGTGAGAGGATAACCCAGTGATGAAGTTTTGTCCCTCAAATCCTTTTGATAGAATCTCGTTAAATATAAGAAGAGGTCTCTTTATATCAGCAGAAAGGAATGCCTCAACTAGTTGGAAGTAGTAGTCGTAGTCGAGGATATTTAGGTTATCTATAACGGCTTGGTATGTAATATTTCCACCAGTAAAGCTAACCACTTGATCGAAAATAGATAGAGCATCACGCATACCCCCATCAGACTTTTGAGCAATAATGCTTAGAGCCTCAACTTCAGCATTTACACCCTCTTGTCTGGCGACCATAGAGAGATGTTCAACGGTGTCATTTATGCTTATTCTATTAAAGTCATAAATCTGACATCTAGATAGGATGGTCGGTAGTATCTTGTGTTTTTCTGTTGTTGCTAAAACAAAGATAGCGTGGTGAGGGGGTTCTTCTAGTGTCTTGAGGAACGCGTTGAAGGCAGCTGAGGATAGCATATGAACCTCATCGATGATATATACCTTATACTCTCCGATTTGTGGTGTTATGCGAACTTGATCAATGAGCACCCTTATGTCATCAACTGAGTTGTTGGATGCTGCATCAAGTTCGTGTATGTTGTATGATCTTCCTTCATTAAATGAGCTGCAAGACTCACATTGGTTGCACGCTTCACCATCGCTAGTTGGGTTGAAACAGTTTATTGTCTTTGCAAAAATACGGGCACATGTAGTTTTACCCACACCTCGTGGTCCGCAGAAAAGATATGCGTGAGCCAGCTTCCGTGTGGATACAGAGTTTTTTAGCGTCTTGGTAAGTGAGTTCTGACCAACGACAGAAGAGAAAGTCGATGGTCGGTACTTACGGGCTGAGACTATGAAATTTTCCATTTATGTTTTTTACGCAATTTATCGTGTTGCTCGTTTCTGAATAACTACAAATGTACATAATTCGTCAATACTATTTGATTAGATAGGGTAAAAAAAGGTATTATTGTACTTTTGTAGATACATTCAACAAAATATTAGATGTTAACAAAACAGATTAAGCTCACCTTTGCTCCATACGATCTTCTTTTGAAGCATACATTTACTATTGCAGGAAGCACTAGAGTTATGACTCCAGCTGTAATGACCAAAATTGAGTATGACGGATATGTTGGTTATGGAGAGGCCAGTATGCCACCTTATTTGGGAGAAACTCAAAGTAGTTGTATGGCTTTTCTTTCGAGAGTTAAATTAGATCGCTTCTCCTCCCCATTTCTTTTGGAGGATATACTTACATATGTAGACTCTTTGGAGGCTGGGAATTGTGCAGCCAAGGCTTCTGTGGATATTGCTCTTCATGATCTTGTTGGTAAGATGTTGGGGGCTCCTTGGTATAGAATATGGGGATTAAACCCTAAGCGTGCACCTAAAACATCTTACACTATTGGAATGGATACTCCTGAGGTTGTAAGGAAAAAGACATTGGAGGCTCCTTTTGATATTTTGAAGGTCAAATTGGGGGGTGATAATGATAGAGTGTTGATAGAGACTATTCGATCTGTATCGAATAAGCCTATTTGTGTTGATGCCAATCAGGGCTGGAAAGATAAGTACGAGGCTTTGGATATGGTTCAATGGTTATCTCATCAGGGTGTAAGCTTCATTGAACAACCTATGCCAAAGAGTGAGGTTGAGTCTATAGCTTGGTTGACGCAGCATAGTTGTTTGCCTATAGTTGCAGATGAGTCTCTTCAGCGTTTGTCTGATCTAGAGAGATTAAAGGGTGTTTTTTCAGGAGTAAACATAAAGCTGATGAAGTGCACTGGTATGCGAGAGGCACACAGGATGGTTAATTTAGCCAGATCATTTGATATGAATGTTATGATTGGTTGTATGACAGAGAGTTCTTGTGCTATATCTGCAGCAGCTCAACTTTCGCCAGCATGTGATTGGGCAGATCTTGATGGCAATGAGCTTATATCAAATGACTGTTTTGATGGTGTGAGGGTTATTAATGGAAATATAGTATTATCAGAACTTCCAGGAATTGGAGCTTTGCCTATATAATAAAGATGGGGAATAAACATACTATTTATGTTTATTCCCCATCTTTATTATATCTCATATTTCTAGAATCTCCAACCTAATCCAAGAGAAAATAGCATATGTTTGCTGTTATCTTCGTTGTCGATATCTTTGAAGACATTTGTTAGTCCGGCATTATATCTCATATTTGCAGTTAGCCCAATAGGGAAGTCGTATCCAAATCCCACAGCAAAGCTAAAGTCTACAGTATTTATCATATCCTTCACGTCAACAGAGGCTTCGATGCCATCCATGCTTCCTTTTACTTTTGAATTTGTGTTAAAACCTATTTGAGGACCTACTTCAAGGTGTAGATCTTTTACTAAGTTTAATTTTAACATTATAGGGATTTGAAGATAATCAAGGTTTAGTTTTGCTTCAACCCCTAGTTGGTCCTCTTTAACTCCTTGCATAGTGTAGAGCAGTTCGGGTTGTATAGAAAGTGTTTCATTGAATTTATAGCTTAAGAAAAGCCCGAAATATCCCGATATTCTAGGACTTGCATCACCTGCATTTGTCATTGAGGATACTAATAAACCAGCTTTGGGCCCTACGTTTATCTTATTGCCAGCCTGAATTGTAGAGGCAGAAATGATGGCAATGATAGCAATTAATAGATGTTTCATGCTTTAATGTTTTAAAAGTGTTGCCTATGATCTTTGTTTTTTTTTGCAAATATAACTATTATAATATCAACGTGGTTGTTTTTGTTGATAAAAAAGTAAGTGTATCAATGATTTATTTCTCAGTTCTCTTATTTAAAATATCAAAATGCTAGAGTTGCTGATACATTAGTAGCTCTAAATTGCCTATATTCGCATGCTAAAAACAAAATGTAGACTATCTACAATTAGAATGAAGAAACTACTTTTTACAATATATTTGCTTACTATTGGTTCTATATTACCTAATAGTTCATTAATATCTTCGGCAAACCATCCGAGGATATTGGTTAGGGCAGAGGAGAGAGATTCGATTATTAAGAAAATCGAGACAAATAGTTGGGCTTACAATTCACTAGAGGATCTAAAAAGTGAGTTGTGGCCTTTTGTTAGTCGTTATTATATGACAATGGAGTATGACCCTGCAGTTCTAACATCAAAATATAGGATGAATTGGCGTCAGGGCCATAGATATACCGATGCAATTGTAGATGAGGATGGTCGTTCAATTATTGATTTGATTGGTGATGCATCATTGCCCACAATTAGATATGTGGAGAAGGGTTATCCTACAGATAGTCTTGGATTTGAGTGTGATTTGCCTTCGATAGAAGAGTTGTTTCCTTACGATCAAGACTCATTGATTAGAGTTCGCCACCCCCTTAGTGGTGATTATGTAAGAATGAGACCTATGGAGTTAGATGCAATTATTAATGGGCGTATTAATTCCTTAGCACTAAAGGCTGCATTTATATATTGGATTACTAATGAGGAGGAGTATGGATTTTTAGCAGCAGATATTCTAGATCAGTGGATGAAAGCTGCTTTGGTTCAGAATCCTACAGTTAACGGTAATTTAGGAGGTGTGTTTAGTGTTGATTCAGATGATGATTCTTGTTATAATGACTTGCTATTAACTTATGATTTTATTCACGATTTTTTAGTTGAAAATAGATATGAAGTAGCACCTTATCAGCCTGTATTTGAAAAGATTGCAGATAATATTATTCATAAAGGATTAATTACAAGTAACTCATCTGTAAGGATTAGTTCGACACTTCTTTTTGCTGCATTAAATATTGATGATAGAACAAAGCAGGCAAACTATATCGATTATTTTTTAGATAAGGATACTATAATAGATAAGCAGTATGGGCATCTTTCATTGAAGAGTATTGTTGCACAGAAGTTCACGAATCAGGGGTATCTTAAATCACCATCAAAGATACAGAATGAAATACTACCTCAGTTGCTAACAGCAATGTATGCATGTGAATTGAACGGTTATCCAATTCTTGGCAAATATCCTCAGTTGAGAGATACATATACACAAATGTTGCAAAACTCATTCCCGAATCTAAATTTGCCAGCATTTGGTGATACGGGGCGTGAAAAGATTGATCCTTTAATAATAGAGCTATCAATAGCGATAAATAGGAGAGCAGGTGGAAATGAGTATAATGGAGCAGTAGATGCATTACGTAAATTAGCACTGCGTGAATATTTTGATCTAGATAAATCTGGTCTCTGGGGGATTCTGCTTATTAATGAAGATATTGATAAGGATAAGGCAACCCCATTTAAATGGCAAAATAGTGGAGCTGTTGATTATGCAAGGAATTATTTTGTAAGAAGTGGAATGAATCCGAATAAAGATCAGATGATAACCCTTCAAGGTGGAACTTTCACTAATAATCATGCTGATGGATTATCTATGGAGCTGTATGATAGGGGGGTGATGTTGGGAAGTGACCCAGGTACATTACGCGATTTATATCATCCTATGCATATTGACTACTACTCACAGTGGGCTGCTCATAATACTGTAGTTCCAGCAGGGAGTGCAAGTCCAGATAAGCTTTTTAAGGGAGGTGATGCAGCTAAGAGTATTGGTAATATTGATCGTACAGCCACAGGGTTAACAGAATCATCTGGATTTGTAAGTGGTAGATATACTGAGAGGTATACCAAGACAAATCAAGAGAGAACAGTAGCCTATATTAGAACGAGTGACTCTACAGGTTATTTTGTTGATATTTTCAGGTCTAATAATAGGTTAATGAATGACTATATCTACCATAATATAGGTGATTCAGTAGCTCTATTAGATCATAGTGGAACCTCTATCAATTTGATCGATTCATCACCATTTACTGTAGAGCCAGATTTTCCTGGTATTCGTTTTATTGAAAATACTAAATCTACAGGTAAACGATCTAAAGGTGTTGTAGCTCAATTTTACTTGAATGATGCTGAGAGCAATCCTTTAGTGGTTAATACTCTTTTTGTCTCAAATGCATCGAAGAACTACTATATAGGAACTTCACCAAGATCAATAACAGCTCACGCGCCTTATAATCTTAAACCTACACCTACAATATTAGTTAGGCAAGAGGGCGAGGCTTGGTATAGACCTTTTACTGCACTTATGGAGGCTTATTCTCCAAAAGATAAACCGTATGTTTTGGCAGCAGAATGGGAAAAACCAGATATTAAAAATAGGGTTACAGCTCTGAGGGTTTCGTTAGAGAATAAAATAGAACATTATGTGTTTCAATCCCCAGAGCCTATTGCATTATTTAAGGATAATGGATGGAGCTTTAGTGGTTATTTTGGTCTTCTTATTAAGCAGGAGGGCAAATTGATTAGAATGGAGATGTCAAAGGGCAAAGTAATGGGTTTTGGTGACTATACCTTTACAGCCAAGGATGCTAATGCAAACTTCTCTATTGAGCTTACATCTGATGGGTTTATTGTTACTACCAATCAACAGCTAGAGGTTAAATATTCCCCATATGCAAGGGGAGGTAAAAAGAATCCTCAGATTGAAAGAGCTGGTTCTAAAAAGAGACTTACAATGAAAAGAAGATCGAGGGATACTTTTATCGTTCCAGTAGTTGAGAATGGGGTAGTTAAGCTTAAGTAATTACTGCCTAATGGGCTAAAATATATAAGATTAAATCATTATCATAATGTGAACATAACACTTTAATATTATGTTCTATATCTGTCTAAAAGTAGAACCTAAACAATAATTCTAAATATAATGTGTATTTTTTTTCCTTATTAAAAAGACGATGATGAAAACCAAACTTTTGCTATTTCTAGCTCTATTCATGTCAGCAACTATTATGTTTGCGCAGAAGAGCTTAACTGTCTCAGGAATAGTTACTGAGTCAGGAACTAATCTGCCAGCGATTGGGGTTAGTGTGTTGATTAAGGGAACAAGTCAAGGAACTATAACCTCTTATGATGGTGATTATTCTTTGGAGAATGTACCTAGTGATGCGGTTCTTGTATTCTCATATGTTGGGATGAAGAGTGTTGAAGAACCTGTTAATGGACGTAAGGTAATTAATGTATTTATTTCTGAGGATACTCAAGCTCTTAATGAGGTTGTTGTTGTGGGTTATGGTACAAGTAAAGCAAAGGACCTTACCTCACCTATTACTTCTATTAAATCAGATGAGATAAATAAATTGTCTTCATCTAATGCAATGCAGGCTATCCAAGGTAAAGTGCCTGGTGTACAGATTGTAAATAGTGGAGAACCAGGTGCTGGACCAACTGTTCGTATCCGTGGTGTGGGCTCTTTTACAAACGAAGGACCACTATATGTTGTTGATGGAATGTTTTATGACAATATCAACTTCTTGAATCCTTCAGATATTGAGGATATGTCTGTACTAAAGGATGCCTCTGCAGCTGCTATCTATGGTGTTAGAGCTGCGAATGGTGTTATTCTTATTACAACCAAAAAAGGAAGCTTTAACAGAGATGCAACATTAACTTATAATGGATATGTAGGTATTCAAAATCCAACCAACATGCTTAAGATGGCATCTGGTAGACAGTATACTGAAATGCTACAGGAGAAGGGTGATGCAGGTAGCCTTGATGTACTTAGAAAAGCAGCTCAACTTTGGGGTGGAGAAGGTACAAATCCAACAACTAATACTGATTGGTACGATGAGTTAAGTCAAAATGCTTTCATGCAAAACCATAGCGTTGACTTGAGTGGTGGTACAGAAAAAGCGGCTTACTCTGTAGGTTTAAGTTATTTGACACAGGAGGGTATTCTTAGTGAAAATTCTGATTTTGAAAGATTCACTATGCGTACAAAAGGTGACTACAAACCGTTTGATTGGTTGAAAGTTGGAACAAACATTGTACTAACAAAATCGACTAAACACTCTGGTAGTAATGATGCTTGGTTCAAAGCTTTCATTGCACCATCTATCGTTCCTGTATATGATGAGAACAATGCTTTGGCAACGGGTCCTAAATATGCAAGTTTGGCAGATATCAACCTAACCAATGGTTATTATGCTAACCCTGTTGCTATGGCTCACTACCAAACATCGCAGAATGAGATTCTTCAGATTATGCCTTCAGTATATGCTGAGATATCTTTTATTCCATCAAAACTTTCATTCAAGACTACATACAGTCAAGATATAAGTCTAGATCGTTACTATTCATATACTCCAACATATGTGGTAGGAACAACTCAAAAACAGGAGATCTCTTTCCTAGATAAAGCAGATAATTACTATTTCAATCATATTATCGATAATATCTTAACTTACACAGATAGTTTTGGTAAGCATAATATGACAGCTCTATTGGGTAACTCTGTAAGAGAGGAGAACTATAGATTCCTTAGAGCTACTGCTCAGGATGTTCCTGGTGGAGAACCTGAATATGGATATATTGACAAAGGAGATTCTAACTCTGCAAGAGGATATGATAATGGTACAACATACAGAGGCCTATCTTTCTTTGGGCGTGTAACGTATAATTATGATAGCCGTTACCTTCTTGCATTGACAATGCGTGCTGATGGTAGCTCGAAGTATAATGAGAAGTGGGGTTATTTCCCTTCAGTTGGTTTAGGATGGGTTGCTAGTGAGGAGGCATTTATGAGAAATCAGAAGTTCTTTGATTTCCTTAAAATGCGTGCAAGCTGGGGTAAACTAGGTAATGATAAGATTGCTGCTAGTGCAGGTTTTGCAGGAGTAAACAATCAGAATGGTGCTTTTGGTGATGTAATCAACCCAGGTATCATTAATGAGAATACTTTTAGCTGGTTGCAGTGGGAGGTTGTTAGTGAAACTAACGTAGGTCTTGAAGCACATATGCTTGATTCAAGATTGAAATTGGATGCAGACTATTATACTCGTACTACAAACAATGCTGTAGTAAGTACACCGCAACCGATCACTGGAGAGATGGTGCCTGCAAATGCTGGTAAAATTCGTAACAGTGGTTTGGAACTTAACCTTACATGGAGTGATAAAATCGGAAGCGATTTCAATTATAGTATTGGTGCTAACTTGTCAACTTTGAAGAATGAGGTTGTTTCTCTTAAAGGAAATGTTCCTTATCTATTGACTGGTTCAGCTGAGTTCCGTACAATCATTATGCCAGGTGAGCCTATAAACTCATTTTATGGTTATAAAGTAGTTGGTGTATACCAAAACCAAGCTCAAATTGATGCTGACCCAATCTCTAAAAACCACTCTGGTTTAGAGCCTGGTGATTTGATCTATGAAGATCTAAATGGTGATGGTGTTATTGACTCAAAAGACCGCCAGATATTAGGTTCTAACCTTCCTAAATTCACTTATGGATTTAACATGGGTATGAGCTATAAGAACTTTGACTTCTCTCTTTCAATGTTAGGTGTAGCAGGTAACAAGATTGTTAACCAAAAGAGAGGTGTTCGTCGTTTTGATAGCTATATGAACTATGATGCTGATCTAGTAGAGAATAGATGGCAAGGTGAGGGTACATCAAATAAGTATCCTTCAGCTTCGGGTCTTGATAAGCCTTGGAATATCTCAAACTTCAGTTCTTTCCTTGTTGAAAGTGGAAACTACTTCAGAATTCAGAACATTCAGTTAGGTTATACTTTTAACCATATTGGTCCTAAAGATAAGAAAGGTGTTTCTCTAAGGGTATATGCATCAGCAGACCGTCCATTCACATTCTTCAAGTATAATGGATTTACACCTGAGATTACCAGCGGATTTGATACACAGACCTACCCAATGGCATCAAACTACACTTTGGGTGTTAAGCTAACCTACTAACCTACTAAATGAATATTAAGATGAAAAATAGAGCTAAAATATTTTGGATTACAGCACTATTTGCTGGATCAATACTAACTCTAGGGAGCTGCTCTGACTATTTGGATAAGATGCCAGAGAATCAGCTTCCAGTAGATGATACTGACTATACGATAACTTCAAATGCATATAAGCAGGTTGTTGGTATTTATGGTCTGGCTGGACAGAGATTTACTGCATGGGGATCATTAGGTTTTATCGCAGTAAGAGGTGATGATACTGAAAAAGGTGGTGCGTTGAACGACCAAGCAGAATTTAGGGATCTTCATAACTTTAACTATACTTCAGTTCCAACATTTTGGGTAAATAATGAAACTTGGAAGGGGCTATATAGAATTGTTATGTCTTCAAACTTGGCTATTGAGGCTCTAGATAAGTATTCGGCTTATGCATCGGCAGCAGATAAGGCTAAAATTGAGATTTATAAGGGTGAGGTTAGATTCCTTCGTGCTTATTCATA
>JBOFEN010000039.1:0-1878 GCA_051648105.1 Bacteroidales bacterium | reverse complement strand
AGCGAGAATAATTCTTTCGTAGTTTAATTATGAATTATGAATTCAGCATTATGAATTAATATTGCGCAGTGGTAACGAAGCTCTTATCCTAGAGATCCGTGGACAATTTCTTCGTTGAGGCTTCGCTGTTGAGATCTCGACTGTTGAGACCACTTCGTGTCTGTTGAGCCAAAGAGGGCGTAAATATACGCCCCTACACATGTCACAAAGATAATCTGCGGGATCAGCGTGAATAATTCTTTCGTAGTTTAATTATGAATTATGAATTCAGCATTATGAATTGATTCTATTATAGATCCAGTCATCACCAATATTGTGAATCGACAAGTCATAGTTCATAGCTATCAAGTGTATCTGCTTTCCTTTGGCAATAAACTGCTCAGCATAACCCATCTCCTCGATCTGCTTCATAACCTCAGCAGCTGACTTACCATACTTATACTCAAAGATGAAGACGTGATCCTCTGTCTCTATGACCGTATCCATACGACCAATATTGGTGTAACGCTCAACGGTCACCATCAAACCACCCATACGAAGCAGTAGGTAGATCATAGACTTAAATACACCCTCGCTCTCTATACGTCCATCATAAGGTATGGCAGCTAGATGCGACTTGAGAACCCTTACCATCTCAGGTATATCACACTCATAAACAGCCTCAGAGAGCATATCGGCACTATTCCTAACTCTGTCACTCGACATAGTACCCAACTCAGATAGCAGATGAGCCGTATACGACTGTTCAACCTCAGCATTGGGGAACCCTAATTGATACTTCACAGGAGTACCAAACCTACCCTTATAACCTTTAACTATTGTCAGATAACCCGTCTGATAGAGCAGCGAACGAGCCTGTAGGTTAGCGGGATTAAACTCACTGAATAGCTCCTCACTCATCTTCTCATGCATCATATCGAAGTAGTTGACATCCTGCTTGTTGAGTTGTTTGATCACGAAAGTAGGTGAACCAGTCTCGAACCACCAGTTCTTGAACTCCCCATCCTTCATGAAGCGACCTACAGACACAGGATTATATACCGTTTCTGCCAAATAGTGGAAGCGATAGCCGTTATACCACCTCTTGACCATAGCAAGCATCTCGCCATACTCCACCCCCTCTTCTTTTGCCAATTGAGCCGCTCTCTCCCCATAATGTGTCTCTAGTTCTTCTTGGGTAAACCCTAGCATGGTAGCATACGCTTTATCCATAGATATATCCACCATATGGTTTAGCTTAGAGAATACTGACACCTTAGAGAAGCGTGTGACTCCAGTCATGAAGGTGAAGCGCAATATTGCATTAGCGGCCTTGATCTGTATATAGAAGTTCTCCAATATAGCGCGGATCTCCTCAAGGTGTGGTGAATCTATATTGTTGACCAGCGGTGCATCATACTCATCTATGAGTAGCACCACCTTGCCAGTTGGGGATTGGGCTGCGGCTTTGGTTAGTATATCATTGAAGATAAGACCTGGTTTAGCCTCTTTGGAAACAGTTATACTCAGACTATCGGCTATATCAAAGAGTGAGTCTTTCAGTTCATTGGTAAAATCCTCTGGCGAACTATAATTCATCTTAGACATATTGAGGTTCACAACAGGATACTGCATCCAATCGTAATCCATAGCATCTATCTTCAAACCAGCAAAGAGGTCCCTGCGACCCTGAAAGATATAGCTCAGAGTCGACACAGTGAGTGACTTACCAAAACGGCGTGGTCGGGAGAGGAAGAAAGTGGATCAAGTCCAAAGCTTGTGGGAGTTTCTGAAATAAATTAACTTTGTGATCATAACAAACACATTTCTTATGCCTCATAACTTGGACCACACATCTTTACTTAGCTGTTTTCTACCCGAAGGAGTTCTTGATTATTT
>JBOFEN010000038.1:0-25825 GCA_051648105.1 Bacteroidales bacterium | reverse complement strand
ATGTACTTGAGGCTTGTGGTATTGACAGCAAAGTCTACTCTGGTTATGCTTTGGGTATGGGTGTTGAGAGGATTACCAACTTGAAGTATCAAGTGAAGGATCTTCGTATGTTCTCGGAGAATGATGTTCGTTTCTTACGTCAGTTTGAATCGGCTCACTAAGATGAAATTTTAGTATTAAGTGTTAGATATAGGAGAGGTAGTGATAGATTTTGTCTATTATTACCTCTCTTTTCTATATGTATGTAATAAATCTTTGTTAGCAATGAAAATAAAGGAGAGGTATGAGGCGGTGGTCGAGTGGTTCAAGCGTGAGATGCCTGAGGCAGAGACGGAGTTGCACTACAGTAACCCTTTTGAGTTGTTGGTGGCGGTGATTCTTTCTGCACAATGTACGGATAAGAGGGTAAATATGTTTACACCTGCTCTTTTTAGGGCTTACCCCACACCAGAAGATATGTCGCAGGCAACGGTGGAGGAGATATTTAATTATATAAGGAGTATATCGTTCCCCAATAATAAGGCTAAGCATCTGAGTGGGATGTCCAAGATGTTGGTCTCGGACTTTGCTGGTGAGGTGCCCTCTGATGGTGCTTCTCTAGAGAGGTTGCCTGGTGTGGGTAGGAAGACAGCGAATGTTATTCGCTCTGTGATATTTGATCAGCCTGCAATGGCTGTTGATACGCATGTGTTTCGTGTCTCGAATAGGATAGGGTTGACTCGTAACTCCAAAACTCCTATTGAGACCGAGAAGGTTTTGATGAGGTATATTGCTCCAGAGCTTGTGCCACTTGCTCACCACTGGCTTATTCTTCATGGTCGTTATGTGTGTGTGGCTCGTAAGCCCAAGTGTGATAAATGTGGCTTGAGTGAGTGGTGTAGGTACTATCAGAAGGTTGCTCAAAAGAAGGAGAAAACTGTATAGTGTTCGTTCTCTTTTTAAAGTATAATCTGTTTCAATTTGAATTTATTGATTTAATTAAGGTTAAATACATTAGTTTTTGTCAATCAAAGGTTCCTTCGCTTTATCCAAAATAGAGAACTCTTTGCCAATTGCTATGGGGTGGTTTTGTTTTCATCTTCTTATATTTGAGTAGGTTTGACCTCTGTAATCGTTTTGTAAGAGGTGTATAATTAGCATTTAATTGTTAATAGAGAGCCACTTTCAGGGTGATTGTGGTTTTGTTTATCTCTCTTTTTGCTCTAAATTAGGCTTCAGAACCTTAAATATTGATTAGATGAAATCTAAAGTGAAGTTAGAGTATTTATTTCCTTCTGTCTCGGCGAGTCGCCTTTGGGACTTGGTTGGGACACCAATTGGGTTATCTGATTGGTTTTGTGATACGTGTGAAGTGGAAGATTCTATTTATCACTTTGAGTGGCAGCGTAACATTGAGAGAGCCTCGTGTTTGAGAAGGAGTAATGGTAATGTGATAAGATTTAAGTGGGAGGGGGATGACTCACCAGTTAGTTACTTCGAATTTAAAGTCTTGAAGAATGATCTTACAACTGATGTGGTGCTGGAGATCACGGACTTTGCCTCTATGAACGAGGAGGATGAGTGTGTTGAGCTCTGGAATACGCAGGTTGATGTTCTGAAAAGGGTGTTGGGGGTGTAGTGTTTTTGATAACTCTTTATTTTGATTGCTAATTTGAGTGTTCATGCTTTTTATTAACTTTGCAGACATCGAATATCAAAATAGCAACAAAACCGAATGTTAAAGATCAAACGACTATATAGATTTATTCTCGAGACTTTCTTGCCAATCTTTTTGATGACCTTTCTCATCTCTATCTTTATTCTGCTTATGCAGTTTCTTTGGAGATATGTTGATGAATTGGTTGGTAAGGGACTCTCTATGTCAGTCTTGGGGGAATTTTTCTTCTATTCAGCTCTCTCTTTGATACCAATGGCACTGCCTTTGTCTATACTATTGGCATCGCTTATGACATTTGGTAATCTGGGTGAGAGACTCGAGTTGTTGGCTATGAAGGCGGCTGGCGTACCATTGATACGTATCATGCGTCCGTTGATAGTCTTTATTGCTTCAATAACTCTGTTCTCATTTATATACCAAAATGAGCTGAACCCAAAGGTGCAGGTTAAGACTTACTCACTGCTAATGGCTATGAAGCAGAAGTCTCCAGAGCTGGATATACCGGAGTCTACATTCTATGATCAGATTGATGGTTATAATATGTATGTTGCTTCAAAGAATTTGAAGACTGGGATGCTGTATGATGTTATGGTTTATGACTACTCAAAAGGGTTTGAGAATGCAACGGTTATTGTGGCGGACTCGGCTAAGCTAGTTATGACCGAGGATAAGAAGGCTCTGTTTTTTAATCTTTGGAGTGGAGAGAGTTTTGAGAACCTTCAGAAGCAGCGTACTGCTTCGAATAGTGTGCCTTATCGCCGTGAGACTTTCTCATATAAGGAGATACTTATTGAGTTCGATACGAACTTCAATAGAATGGATGAGTCATTCTTGTCTGGTCAGTATATCGGTAAGAATCTTCAAGAATTACGTAGTACAGCAGACTCTTTGAGGGTTATTACAGATAGTTTGGAGCGTGTTAATGGAAGAACTCTACTATATGGAACGCCTATTAATACGGCAGCAGATAGAATAAATATAGCTGATTCGCTTAAAGTAAAATCAAAAGTAGCTACAGCTACAAAGAGTGCAATTTCACCAATATACTCAGATTCCCTGTTTCACTCTAAAACTGCTAAGCAGAGAAGAGAGGTGATGGCTGCCGCATTGAGTGCCGCAACATCTAGAAAGCAGGATATTGAGTATCGTGGATATAGTTACACTGATACTATGAGATCTATACGACGTCACAACCTAGAGTGGCATCGTAAATTTTCCCTATCGGTGGCTTGCCTTGTATTCTTCTTTATTGGTGCTCCACTAGGTGCAATTATTCGTAAAGGAGGCTTGGGTATGCCAGCAGTGATATCGGTAATGTTGTTCATCTTCTACTACATCATTGACAATACTGGTTATAAGTTTGCCAGAGATGGTGTGATGCCTGCATGGCAGGGGATGTGGTTGAGTACATTTGTTTTGATACCTCTGGGTGTATTTCTTACCTATAAAGCGGTTAAAGACTCTGTGCTAATGAACAGTGAGGCTTATTCGATGTTGTTTAAGAAGTTATTTGGAAAGAGGACTCAGCGTGAGCTTTCTCGCAAAGAGGTGGTTATCTATAGTGCAGATATGGGACTTGTAAAAGATCTTCTCTCGAAGCTAGATGGTAATGTTAAGTCCTTCCTAAAAGATAATAAGAGCTCCATTGGTTTTAATTACTTCACTCTATGGAGAGATGGTGATCAGTTTGACTCAATAGAGGAGATCTCTCAGCAGGTAGAGTCAGTAGTTGAGGAGCTGTTGAATGCAGATAGTAACTCATTCTTTCATAAGATATCTGAATATCCAATTATACAGATAGAGAGATTGAATATGATACCTAGAAGTAGGGCACTTAGATGGACATTGGGGATACTATTCCCAATTGGTATTCCTCTCTTTATTATCTCTATGGTACAGAGAAGGGTTCTCAAGAGTGACCTGCAAAATATAGAGCGCATAAACTATGAGATCTCAAATTTGATTAGTAAATAATTTTTGAACTAAACAACTGGTATAGATATGTTTCAACTAAATACAATCGAAGAGGCTATTGAGGATATAAAAGCTGGTAAGCTTATTATCGTTGTGGATGATGAGGATAGAGAGAATGAGGGTGACTTCATTGCTGCTGCTGAGTTAATAGATGCTGAGAAGATAAACTTCATGGCTACTCACGGTAGGGGTTTGATATGTCTATCTTTGACTGAGGAGAGATGTGCGGAGCTCGAACTTGACCTTATGGTCTCGGGTAATACCTCGCTTCACTCTACTCCTTTCACTGTCTCTATTGACCTATTGGGTGAGGGGTGTACAACAGGTATCTCGGCTCTTGATAGAGCTAAGACTATATTAGCGACTACGCGTAAAGAGACTAAACCGACGGAATTTGGTCGCCCTGGTCATATATTCCCACTAAGAGCAAGAGATAGAGGGGTGCTTCGTCGTGCTGGTCACACGGAGGCTGCTGTTGATTTCTCTAGATTGGCTGGTTTGTATCCAGCTGGTGTGCTAGTGGAGATTATGAATGAGGATGGTACTATGGCTCGTTTGCCTGAGCTGATGGAGATATCTAAGAAGCATGGTCTGAAGATTGTCTCTGTGGCTGCTCTTATTCGCTACTTGTTGGAAAAAGAGTCTCTCATAGAGAGGGGTGATGAGGTGAATATGCCTACTGAATATGGTGACTTCAAGCTTATCCCTTTCAGACAGAAGTCTAATGGTTTGGAGCATATAGCACTTATCAAAGGTACATGGGAGGCTGATGAGCCGGTGCTTGTTAGAGTTCACTCTTCTTGTATGACGGGTGATATATTTGGTAGCCGCAGATGTGAGTGTGGAGAACAGCTTCACAAGGCTATGCAGGCTATTGATGACGAGGGTAAGGGTGTTATCGTATATATGAATCAGGAGGGTAGAGGTATCGGTCTGATGAATAAGATAAAAGCTTATAAGCTTCAGGAGAATGGCATGGATACTGTAGATGCAAACCTTCACCTTGGTTTTAATGCGGATGAACGCGATTATGGCGTTGGGGCATCTATTCTTAGGGAGATTGGCGTTAACAAGATTCGTTTGATGTCTAATAATCCTATTAAGCGTGTTGGTCTTGAGGGCTATGGTCTTGAGATCGTGGAGAATGTGTCAATTGAAGTCTCTGTTAATGTACACAACGAGCGATATATGAAGACGAAAAAGGAGAGAATGGGTCATAACCTGAAAACTATTTAATATATTCGACCTTGTTTTGCTTCAGTTTGCTTTCGGTTTGCATAATTACCTTATATTCGCATAGATAAATAATACCACGTCATATATTAGTGTATGGTACAGAAAAAGATTAAAATAGAGCTAGCAGAGACAATCCCAGATATCTGGAGTGTCCTTACCGATGAGGAGCGCCAACTCATAGAGGATAGTTATAGTGTTCAGTCTTTCAAGAAGAATGAGATAATTCACTGTGAAGATGAGGAACCTATCTGTATGATGTGTCTCATTAAGGGTAAGGTGAAGATATTTAAGGAGGGTGTCGGAGGACGAAACCAGATTATGCGTATGATACGACCTGGTCAGTACTTTGCATATAGAGCTTTTTTTGCTAATGAGAACTACTTGACAGCAGCGGCAGCATTTGAACCCTCACAGGTTTGTATGATACCACTGGATGTTATCAATCGTATAGTTACGGTTAATAACAAACTATCTATGTTCTTCATTAGATTGCTATCTATTGATCTTGGTGTATCAGATTCACGCACTGTGAATCTTACGCAGAAGCATATTCGTGGTAGATTGGCCGAGTCAGTACTTTTCCTAAAGGATTGTTATGGCGTAGAGGATGATGGCGCAACAATAGCTATCTATCTCTCGAGGGAGGATTTGGCTAGTTTGTCAAATATGACAACCTCGAATGCCATACGTACGCTCTCGCTATTTACTAATGAGGGTATATTGGTGGTTGATGGCAGACGTATTCGAATCGAGGATGAGGCAATGCTTAGGCGAATTAGTCGGCATGGTTAGATCAA
Source organism: Bacteroidales bacterium (assembly GCA_051648105.1). GTDB lineage: Bacteria > Bacteroidota > Bacteroidia > Bacteroidales > UBA7332 > UBA7332. Next base: position 20,161 of record JBOFEN010000038.1, on the reverse strand, counting down.
TTATAAATAAAAACGCAAAGATAGAAATGTCATATAAGATTGACTTTGTATCTTTGCGTTTGTTTTTTACCTAAATCGTAAGTAGATGAAGAGATATCTGTTATTAATATTTTCTATAGCGATGATTGCTATAGCTTGTGTGGTTGTTATTTCGGCAAGGGATGTGATTGATGCTAAGCAGGAGATGCCTTTGGTTACAACAGTAACTAACTTCCCAGAGATACCAGAGAGCTTGGATTTCTGTGATGAGACTATTGATCTTGCACGTTATGATCATTTCGAACGTTTTGATAGAGAGCTTTCATCATTTGTTTATATGCACTCAACAACTGGATTGCTTATTAAGCGTGCCAATAGGATTTTCCCAATAATTGACCCTATCTTAAAGGAGGAGGGAGTGCCTGAGGATTTCAAGTACTTAGCGGTAATTGAGAGTAGTTTGAATCCAAGAGCTATCTCGCCTGCAAAGGCTGTTGGGCTTTGGCAGATTATGCCATCGACAGGTAAGGAGCTAGGACTGGAGGTGAATGACTCTATTGATGAGCGTTTTCATATTGAGAAGGCTACGCGTGCTGCTTGTAAATATCTTAAACGCTCTTACAATCGTTATGGGTCGTGGGCTCTTGTTGCGGCCTCATATAATGGTGGGATGGGGCGTATATCCAGAGAGCTAAAGTTGCAGGAGGTTGATTCGTTTTTCGATCTATGGCTGACTGAAGAGACCTTGAGATATGTATATAGAATACTAGCTGTTAAGCAGATCTTTGCATCTCCTTATAGATATGGTTTTATATTTAAGAGCCATCAACTATACTATCCTATTGAGACTAAGAGTGTGAGCTTGAATACAACTCTGCCAACGCTTGTCTCTTTGGCTAAGAGTGAGGGTGTAACTTATGCACAGCTCAAGGAGTTTAATCCTTGGATTCGTGGACGTGGTATACCGAATAAGTCGGGTAAGAGTTATGAGGTTACTGTTCCTTTGAAGAGAGATATGATTTATAGTCGTAAGCGTAGTAAGGTTTATGACTCTAAATGGGTGGTTGATTAATAAAATAGAGTATTACTTCTTAAAATGGAAAATAGCGAACAGATAAGGGTGCTTGGAGCACGTGTTCATAATCTAAAGAATATTGATGTTGATATCCCTCGCAATAGTCTTACTGTTATTACAGGGCTAAGTGGAAGTGGGAAGTCATCTCTTGCATTTGATACAATATTTGCTGAGGGGCAGCGTCGTTATCTTGAGACATTCTCTTCATACGTACGCAACTTCTTGGGTAACCTTGAGCGTCCAGATGTTGATCAGATTACGGGGTTAAGTCCTGTTATATCTATTGAGCAGAAGACTACAAATAAGAACCCTCGCTCAACTGTGGGTACAACCACCGAGATCTACGACTTCTTACGTCTTCTATATGCTAGAGCGGGTGATGCTTACTCATATAATACTGGTGAGAAGATGGTTAAATATACTGAGGAGCAGATACTCTCTCTAATAATTGAGGAGTATGACTCTCGTAAGATATTGATACTAGCTCCACTTGTAAGAAATAGAAAGGGGCACTACAAGGAGCTCTTTGAGGGTTTGAGAAAGAAGGGGTATATGAATGTGAGGGTAGATGGTCAGATGAGGGAGATAATCCCAAATATGATGCTTGACCGTTATAAGAATCACTCCGTAGAACTCGTTGTCGATAAGTTATTGGTTTCTAAGAAAGATGATAAGAGGATCCTGGAGAGTATTCGTAGTGCTATGAAGCAGGGTGATTCTCTATTGATGGTTTATGATATGGAGAGTGAGCAGGTGAGGCACTTTAGTAGGAATCTGATGTGTCCAACCACAGGATTGTCATATAGTGAGCCTGCACCTCACAACTTCTCTTTTAACTCTCCTCAGGGTGCTTGCCCTAGGTGTAAGGGTATAGGTACTATCACTTTGGTTGATCGTGACAAGATCATTCCAGATAAGAGCTTGTCAATACATAAGGGTGCAATAGCTCCATTGGGTTCGTATAAGAACAATCTCCTCTTTTGGCAGATTGAGTCAATACTTGAGAAGGCGGGCTATTCATTAAAGAGTGAGGTGGGATTGATAGATGAGGATACTTTAGATACAATAATCAATGGTACTACTGAGCTTGTTGAGGTTAAGCCTATGGGTTCTCAGTTATCTGGTTCTTCATTCCCGTATGATGGTATAGCTAGTTATATATCTATGCAGCAGGATGAGGATGCTCCAGCGACAATAAAGAAGTGGGCTTCTCAGTTTTTGTCTACGGCTACTTGCCCTGAGTGTAACGGGGCTAGAGTCAATAAGGAGGCGCTTCACTATAGGATTGCTGACAAGAATATAGCTGAGCTATCCTCTATGGATATTGTTGACTTGAGTCTATTTCTTAATAATATAGAGAGCACTCTAAGTGAGAAGCAGAGGATTATTGCCACGGAGATATTAAAGGAGATATGTTCGAGGCTTAGCTTCTTGCTTGACGTAGGACTTGGGTATCTATCTCTAAATAGAAGTAGTGGTACTCTCTCGGGTGGTGAGAGTCAGCGTATACGTCTTGCGACTCAGATTGGTTCGCAGTTGGTGAATGTTTTATATATCTTGGATGAGCCTAGTATTGGACTTCATCAGCGAGATAATATTAGATTAATAAACTCTCTTAAGCAGTTGAGAGATGTAGGTAATACGGTGATTGTTGTTGAGCATGATAAGGATATTATGCTTGAGGCGGATCATATTATTGATATGGGTCCTTATGCTGGTGTGAATGGTGGTGATATAGTATTTGCTGGTGCGCCATCTGAGATGATGAAGGTTAATACTGTTACTACCTCTTATATAAATGGGACTCTAAAGATAGAGATTCCAGAGCGACGCCAAGGTAATGGCAAGAGTATCACAATAAGGGGAGCTAAGGGTAATAACCTCAAATCTATTGATGTGGAGTTTCCTCTTGGAAAGCTTATTTGTGTTACTGGTGTATCTGGTAGTGGTAAGTCATCACTAATAAACGGTACTCTTTATCCTATCTTAAGTAAGGCGTTATATAACTCACAACGTGAGCCATTGTCTTATGATAATATCGAGGGGATAGATAATATAGACAAGGTGATATGTGTTGATCAGTCGCCTATTGGTCGTACACCTCGTTCTAATCCAGCAACATACACTGGGGTGTTTAGTGATATTAGATCTCTCTTTGTGACTCTTCCAGATGCTAAGATAAGAGGTTATAAGCTTGGACGTTTCTCCTTTAATGTCTCTGGTGGTAGATGTGAGGTTTGTCGAGGTAATGGTTATAAGACCATTGAGATGAACTTCCTTCCTGATGTTCTCGTTCCTTGTGAGGAGTGTCAGGGTAGAAGATATAATAGAGAGACGCTTGAGGTGAGATTCAAGGGTAGGTCTATCTCTGATGTGCTTGATATGACCATTAATCAGGCTGTTGACTTCTTTGAGAATATTCCTTCTATATATAAGAAGATTAAGGTTCTTCAGGATGTAGGACTTGGTTACATTAAGCTTGGTCAGCCATCGACGACTCTCTCTGGTGGAGAGAATCAGCGTGTGAAGCTAGCTTCGGAGTTGGCAAAGCGCGATACGGGTAAGACTCTCTATATTCTTGACGAGCCGACTACGGGTCTACATTTTGAGGATATCAGAGTGCTTATAGGTGTGATTAATAGATTGGTGGATAAGGGTAATACAATGATTGTGATAGAGCATAATCTTGATGTTATCAAGAGTTCGGACTATATAATAGATATCGGCCCAGAGGGTGGTAAAGGGGGAGGTACTCTTCTTTGCTATGGTACACCCGAGGAGGTGTGTAGGGATAATGATACTTTTACTACTCAGTTTCTTAAAGATGAGCTAAAGCATTGATTAACTTTTAAATAACAATACGATGATTAATAAAACAATATTTATCACAGGAGCTACTGCGGGTATTGGTCAGGCCATATCTGAGAGGATGGCAAAGGATGGGTGTCGACTTATCATTACGGGTAGACGTGCAGATAGACTAGAGAGGTTGGCACAGGAGTTGAGGGATTCCTATAGTGTTGAGGTGTTACCTCTTAACTTTGATGTGCGTAATAGAGAAGAGGTCTCAAATGCTATATCGAGATTACCTTTGGAGTGGCAAACAATTGATGTGTTGGTGAACAATGCAGGATTGGCCTCGGGATTGGGTAGTGTTCAGGATGGTGATATAGATGATTGGGAGAAGATGATAGATACAAATGTTAAGGGGCTTCTATATGTCTCTCGCTCTATTTTGCCTTTGATGGTCAAAAGGTCTTCTGGTCATGTGATAAATATTGGATCAATAGCTGGGCGTCAAACTTATATGAATGGTACGGTCTATTGTGCCACTAAGTTTGCTGTTTCTTCCCTTACAGATGGTTTGAGAATGGATCTTAATGGAACTGGAGTGAAGGTGTCGCAGATACAGCCAGGAGCTGTAAACACTGAGTTCTCACTTGTCCGTTTTCATGGAGATCAGTCGCGTGCAGACAAAGTGTATGATGGTTTTGAACCACTCTTAGCAGTTGATATAGCAGATGCGGCACACTATATGATTACAGCACCAGATCATGTGAATATAGCTGAGATGCTTATCTTGCCTAAGGCTCAGGCTGCAGCAACGCAGATACATAGAGCTAATTTATAAAAACAAGAATGGCATAGAGTAATTTAATTGCTCTATGCCATTCTTGTTTTTAATTATATCTCTGTGATAGCTTTAACTATTCCGGCTTCATCATATCCGCATATCGAGTGTAGCTCATTTACACTTCCGTGAGTGATAAACTTATCAGGTATACCCAATCTCTTGATTTTAGGAGAGTAGCCATTTTCAGACATAAACTCTATGACAGCAGTTCCTAATCCGCCAGTTGTTGTTCCATCTTCAAGAGTGATAATCTTTTTGAAGTTTGAACCAACTTGGTGTAGGATATCACAATCAATAGGTTTTAGCCATATCATGTCGAAAACAGCAACAGAGAAGCCAAGCTCTTCGGCTTTAGCAGCAGCTTTGAGAGCTCTTTCTCCTAGAGGTCCAATTGAAACAATTGCTACTGTCTGACCATCTCTAACTTTTCTACCCTTACCAACTTCTAGCCTCTCCATAGGAGCTGACCACTCGACTAGTTCTCCACGCCCTCGTGGATATCGAATAACGAATGGACCATGTCCAGGAATCTGGGCTGTGTACATGAGGTGTCTCAAGTAGTGCTCGTTCATCGGTGAGGCAATCGTCAGATTGGGTACTGGTCTGAAGTAGGCAAGGTCAAAAGCTCCGTGGTGTGTTGGCCCATCTTCTCCTACAATACCTGCTCTGTCGAGGCAGAATACAACATCTAGATTTTGTAGAGCCACATCGTGTATCACATTGTCATAGGCTCGTTGCATAAAAGAGGAGTATATATTACAAAATGGCATTTTGCCCTCTCTGGCCAATCCAGCTGAGAATGTAACAGCGTGACCTTCTGCAATGCCGACATCGAATGATCGCTCTGGCATCTCCTTCATAAGATAGGTCATTGAGCAACCTGTTGGCATGGCAGGGGTGATGCCTACTATCTGTTTGTTCATCTGTGCTAACTCCACAAGTGTTAGTCCGAAGACATCTTGGTAGAGTGGGGCTATTGGTGACTCTTTGGATATAGTAGCTCTCTTGCCTGTCTTTTTATCAAATTTACCAGGAGCATGCCAAATAGTTGCCTCCTCCTCGGCAGGTGTGTATCCCTTTCCTTTCTTTGTTTTTATATGTAGGATCTTCGGCCCATCAATACTTTTAATGTCCTCAAGAGTGCGAATGAGTTGGTTTATGTCATTGCCATCTATTGGTCCAAAGTATCTGATATTGAGTCCTTCAAAGAAGTTGCTCTGCTGAGTCAAGAATGACTTTAGGCTGTTTGTAAGCCTCGTTACTGATCCTTTATTGTCCTCTTTTAATAGATTGTGTTGCATAAGGAGCGTGTAGAGCTTCCTTCTAAATCTGTTATAAGTCTTTGATGTGGTCAGTGATACAAGGTATTGGCTTAATCCGCCAACGCTTGAGTCAATAGCCATATCATTGTCATTTAGTACAATAAGTAGGTTGTTTGGGTTGATGCTAGCATTGTTTAATCCCTCAAAAGCGAGGCCGCCAGTCATCGAGCCGTCACCAATTACTGCGATGTGATGCCTATTAGTCTCATTGTTGAGTTTTGAGGCTACTGACATTCCCAGTGCAGCGGATATTGATGTTGAGGCATGACCAACAGTAAACGCGTCGTATTCACTCTCGAAGATTGAAGGAAACCCACTGAGTCCATTGAGTTTTCTTTTTGTATGGAAATTGTCGCGTCTAGAGGTTAGTATCTTATGGCTGTAGGCTTGATGGCCAACATCCCAAACGACTCTGTCATATGGTGTATTATAAACATAATGTAGAGCGACAGTTAGTTCGACTACTCCAAGGCTAGAGGCAAAGTGTCCAGGGTTATGTGATAAGTCATCTATAATAAATTGCCTCAATTCATAACACACCGCCTCTAATTCGCTCTGATCGAGCTTGCGAAGATCTTCTGGTGTGTCTATATGTGGCAGGAGTTGTAGTTTCATAGGGTTATTCTGATTTTACAATTTACAAAAATAGTAGTTTTAGTTATAATATCGATTAGCTATAGAGATAAAAGAGCCTCAAACTAAGATAAAGCTTAAGCTCTAGAGTACTATATATTCTATTGTGGTTATAATAAATAACCGATAGACTTATATTTTTTCAAAAATAAGCAAATAAAAAACTCAATTAATAAAACTTTATTTCTATATTTGAATCGAACATATATTAGTTAGTCTGTTTTAACCTTAAAAATGTATTTGATATGATTTCGGAAAAGAAAAATGAGTTGAGAGAGCAGGATATTATTTTTTCTCGTTCGGTGAAGGCTGGTAAGAGAATCTACTATCTTGATGTGAAAAAGAATAGAAAAGAGGATCTATTCCTTTCAATAACAGAGAGTAAAAAGGTTGTGAGTGGTGAGAGTGATAATCTTCAAGTACAATTTGAGAAGCATAAGATCTTTTTATACAAAGAGGATTTTATCAAATTTACCGAAGGGTTGCAAGAGGTGATTGATTTTATACATAATGACGAATGTGAGACCGTAGAGCAGTGATTTTGTCATATAATAGGTTTATATAGTTGCATTAATTAAGTCATAGAGGCTATCTGCTATTAGATAGTTTCTATGACTTTCTTATTAATATTATACAATTTAGTTATTTATGTAGTGGGCCTAAAGAGCCATTTAGGTAGAAAAATGTAAACTATAGATATCCTTTTTTGTATAAGATTGCTCCTTTTTTGGCCCAATATGAAAATTGTGCTAACTTTGTGCGAATCCTTGCAGTGTTGCAAATAAGAAGAAAAATTAATACGAGAAAATAACTTACTATGTACAGAACGCATACATGTGGACAGTTGCGATTGGCAGATGTTCAAAAAGAGGTAACCTTGGCTGGTTGGGTACAACGTATCCGTAAAATGGGGGGGATGTCATTTGTTGATATTCGTGATCGCTATGGTATTACTCAATTGGTTTTCAATCAAGAACAGAATAGTGAATTGTGTGACCAAGCAAATAAGCTAGGACGAGAGTTTGTTATCCAAGCAACAGGTGTTGTTATGGAGCGTTCTGCAAAGAATAGTAATATCCCAACAGGGGAGGTTGAGATTATTGTATCTAACCTTACACTCTTAAACGGCTCTGATGTACCACCATTTACTATCGAAGATGAGACTGATGGTGGTGATGAGTTGCGTATGCAGTACAGATATTTAGATTTGCGTCGTAGTCCAGTTCGTAAGAACTTAGAGCTTCGCCACAAATTGGCATTTGAGACTCGTCGTTTCTTGGATGATCAGCGCTTCTTGGAGGTTGAGACTCCTGTGTTGATAAAGTCTACACCAGAGGGAGCTAGGGACTTTGTTGTTCCTTCAAGAATGAATCCAGGAGAGTTTTACGCTCTTCCACAATCGCCTCAGGTGTTCAAACAGCTACTTATGGTTTCTGGTTTTGATCGCTACTTCCAGATTGTTAAGTGTTTTAGAGATGAGGACTTAAGAGCAGATAGACAACCTGAGTTTACGCAGATAGACTGCGAGATGGCTTTTGTTGAGCAGGAGGATATCCTATCTATGTTTGAAGGTTTGACAAAGCATCTATTTAAATATATCAAAAACGTAGATATGGTTGATGCATTCCCACGCATGCCATATTCTGAGGCAATGAAATATTATGGTTCTGATAAGCCAGATATTCGATTTGATATGAAGTTTGTTGAGTTGAAGGACCTAACAGAGGGCCGCAACTTTGTCGTATTTGATTCAGCTGAGTATGTAGGTGCTATCTGTGCAACAGGTTGTGCAAGCTATACGCGTAAGCAGATTGACGAGTTGACAGATTTCGTAAAACGTCCTCAGATTGGTGCTAAAGGTCTAATCTATGTGCGTTGTGAGGCAGATGGAACTTTCAAATCATCTGTTGATAAGTTCTATTCTCAAGAAGATCTTAAAGCTTGGGCTGAGCGTTGTGATGCTAAGCCAGGTGATCTAATTCTTGTACTTCCAGGAGAGACAAAGAGAGCACAAAAGCAGTTGTGTGAACTTCGTCTTGAGATGGGACAGCGTCTAGGCCTAAGAGATAAGAGTGTATTTGCTCCTCTTTGGGTTGTTGACTTCCCACTTCTTGAGTGGGATGAGGATTCAGAGAGATTCTTCGCTATGCACCACCCATTCACTGCTCCAAAACCAGAGGATGCTCATCTGTTAGATAGCAACCCAGGTGAAGTAAGAGCAAATGCATATGATTTGGTTATCAATGGTGTTGAACTAGGAGGTGGTTCTATTCGTATTCACGATAGTGCTCTTCAAAATAAGATGTTCCAAGTACTTGGTTTCACTGAGGAGCAAGCTCAATATCAGTTTGGCTTCTTGATGAATGCATTCAAATATGGTGCTCCTCCTCACGGTGGTGTTGCTTTTGGTTTGGATCGTTTTGTATCTATTCTTGCAGGACTTGATTCTATTAGAGATTGTATTGCATTCCCTAAGAATAATTCAGGAAGAGATGTTATGATTGATGCTCCATCATTGATTGATGATTCGCAGCTTAAAGAGCTTGGTCTTAATATCGTTGCACCTCAATAGTAAATAGATATATATTTAACCTTATATATAGAGTAGACGACGAGTTGTAAGTGTTTCATTTATAACTCGTCGTTCTTTTTTTAATATCTAATATATGTATGATAAAAAGATCTTCACTATTACTCTTTCTGCTAATTAATACTATCTGTATTGTCTCTGCACAGAGGCAAATAAAGATATTTGGATATCTGTTTGATGAGAAGAGGACACCTATTGAATCAGCTAATATTATTAAGGTAGGTTCAGATATAGGTACTACTTCTACAAGTAGTGGTTACTTTGAGATGATGGTCTCATCAGCTGATACTACAGACTTGCTTTTCTCGTACTTGGGTTATGAGAAGTGTGCAAGGAGTTTCCCCCCATCTCAGCAAGACTATTTTATCAATATTACGATGGAACCCATTTCTGAGGAGCTTGGAGGGGTAACAATTACAGAGAGTAGACGTCAGACAGGCTCTATGCAAAGGGTTGATGTCAACAAGATGAGATATCTTCCAGATGCTTCTGGAGGTAGTATTGAGTCTCTGATTGTGACCTTTGCAGGGGTTAATTCAAATAATGAGTTGAGTTCTCAATACTCTGTTAGGGGAGGGAACTTTGATGAAAATAGCGTTTATATAAATGGCATTGAGGTTTATCGACCTATACTTATTCGAGCTGGTCAGCAGGAGGGATTGAGTATTATCAATCCTGATATGGTAGGGGAGGTTGAATTCTCTGCAGGTGGATATGATGCTAAGTATGGTGATAAGATGGCTTCTGTGCTTGATATATCATATAAGCGTCCTACCTCTTTTGAGGCAGCAATATCTGGAAGCCTACTCGGGGCTAGTGGCTATATTGGTCATTCGAAGGGTAATTTTACTCAGATGCATGGTGTGAGGTTTAAAAAGAATACAACCCTTTTGAGTTCACTTCAAGAGAAGGGTGAGTATGATCCTTCATATTTAGACTATCAGACCTATTTGACCTGGAGTCCCTCATCTAAATGGGATATGACATTCTTAGGTAATATATCTAATAATGAGTATAATTTCACTCCTCAGGAGAGGTCTACTCAGTTTGGTAATTATGCTAATGCTAAGAAGTTCAAAGTCTACTTTGATGGTAAAGAGGAGGATCTCTTTCAAACTATCATGGGGGCATATACATTGAACTATAAGCTTGATGATAACACTAAGTTGGGTCTTAATTTCTCAACATTTGCTACGAGTGAGAAGGAGACCTATGATATTAAGGGTGAGTATTGGCTTAGTGAGGTAGATGGACTAGGGGGTGAGGGTGAAACAAGCGGTATTGGTACTTATCACGAGCATGCTAGAAACTATCTTAAGGCAAGGGTTATTAATGTAGGACATAGTGGTGAGTCAAAACTTGGTTCGCATCAGATCAATTGGGGTGCCTCATACCAACAGGAGAGAATAATGGATAGAATGAGGGAGTGGGAGATGCGTGACTCTGCTGGCTACTCAGTTCCTTCTACTGGAGACAAGGTAAATGTATATTATAATCTTAGATCAAAGAATGATCTCTCATCTAATAGGTATCAGGCATACGTGCAAGATCATTATAGATGGGTAAATAGGTCTGGACTCTGGAGTGCTACAGCTGGAGTTAGATTTGCTTATTGGAGTTATAATAGTGAATTCATCGCATCGCCTCGAGCCTCTATCTCCTTTATACCTCATAGTAAGCCTGATTTTACTTTCCGTTTTGCTACGGGTGTATATCACCAATCACCATTCTATAAGGAGTTTCGAGATACGGTAAATGTAGATGGAAATGTATCAGTGAGGCTTAATGATAAGATTAAATCACAGCGCTCTTTACAATTTATAGCTGGAGGGGATCTAAATTTCAGATGGGACTCTAGACCATTTAGGTTCACAACTGAGGTTTACTATAAGGCAATGGATAGGTTGATACCATATAGCGTTGATAATGTTAGGATAAGGTATTATGGGGATAATCTTGCAAATGGTTACTCTACTGGAGTTGACTTTAAACTCTTTGGTGAGTTTGTGCCGGGTACAGACTCTTGGGTCAGCTTCTCGTTGATGAGCTCAAAGGAGAAAATAAACGGGGTATGGGTTCCTCGTCCAACAGATCAGAGATACAGTTTTTCTCTATTTTATCAGGATTATTTTCCAGGAAATCCCAAGTATAAGTTTAGTATGAAAGCTATCTTGGCTGATGGGACTCCTGTTTCGGCACCTCATGCTGGGCGAGAGAATGGTTATTTCAGAACACCTTCTTATAAGAGGATTGACTGTGGAGTTTCTAGACAATTGGTAGGAACTAGTGATAAGATAATGAGGAGTGGCTTTTTTGAGCACTTTAAATCTATCTGGATTGCTCTGGATCTGTTTAATATAATAAACTTCAAGAACGTAAATTCATATTACTGGGTTAGTGATGTTCATGGTAACCAATATGCGGTTCCTAATTATCTAACTTCATTTCAGATCAATTTGAGACTCTCAGCTGAGTTTTGATAATTGTAGATATACAAATAGAGAGGCGAATAATGAGCTATTCATTATTCGCCTCTCTTTTTTTGTATTTAGTTTACTGCAACTTTGTAGTGTTGCTTTTTACCACTGTGCTTAACCTCTAGGATAACAACTTTTTCGTTGTTTGCATCTAAGCTAACCATTGCTGAAGAGCTATTAGATTGCTTGTTGATGGCTCTACCGTTGATGTCAAATAGTGTCACTTCAGCATTCTCAGGAAGATTATCAATAGTAACAACTCCGTTATTAGATGATATCTTTACTCTATCTACATCAGCTTCACCATTAGAAAGAGGTATGATTTCAGCTTGTATTCTGAAGTTGTACTCTCCAATCTCAGCATCGAATGTGTATGCTTCAACCAATAGGTCATGATGTTTTCCTTCTTGATCTATCAACCAAAGGTGTGAAACATCAGTTAGCTCATTCTCCCCAATAGATAGTGTTGAAAGACCATTCTGCTTGATAACACTCTTGATGTTGATACCCTTCTTTAGATCTTCCCACGTAATTGAGTTTGCCATCATAGCCTCATCACACTTAGTGGTATGAAGTTGAGAAGCGGTGGTGTTTAGAGATGTCATCTTTGAAAGATCTCTACCAATAGTGTACTCCTCTTTTGAATCATCGGATAGACGAAGTAGAGTGTAGTCTGAGTTATCCACGCTACCTTGACTAAGGTGTATCTCAATCTCAGGAAGCTTCATCACCTCGTCAAAGATAGGATAGTGGTGAGATATACGAGCAATAGAGTAGAAGTCTAGTTCTTTACTCTCATCCACCTGAACAAAGAAGCTCTCGAAAGGCTTGATCTCATCAGTTAGCTCATATCTCTTTGTTAGGTTGTTCCAAACCATTGCATCTATGCCAAGAGCTTCTGCATTGTAGTGTGAAGCGTATGGATTAGTAACTAGGTTCCAACCTCTCTTAGATGGTTTAACATCTGACTGTGAAACTACATCAACAGAGATATCGTAGTTTTTAAGAATTTCGTTGTTGTTTTTAGGCGCAACGAATGTTACTCTTACATCTTTAGATCTATCGTAGGTGTTTGAGTTTACTGCAAATATATATCCGTACTCTGTTTTAATACGAGGAATATAGTTTGCTGCAATATCTCCGCTAGGCCCTAAGTCACCCCAGAATATAGCCTCTCCAGCAGCATATCTATCACTACTAAACATTCTTAGTCTGAAATGTTCGTAGTAGTTAGGATTTGAATTGCCATCTACAATGATCTCCTCAACTTGGAATGGGAAACTGATGAAGTGCCAAGCTCCTGGTTCAACATCAACTGTTAACCTAGAGTTCTCAACTATACTCTCGTCAGACATATTCAAGATAGCACCAGAAAGACCGTTGCGATCTTTGTTGATCTGTATGGTGTCGTAGCTAATATCTTGAGTTATTAGTACCTCTTCTTTTGGGTTAGCAACAACAGTTATGGGTTCTAATACGGTGGTATGTCTATAACAACCAATATCTCTTCTTCTATCTGTTGATACTTCTTTGCCATCAAGATCCTTTGTAAGGAACCAACTCATATTCTCACTACCTGTCTCAACAAGAGGAGAAAGTATTCTTAATCTCCAATTAGACTTACTGATCTCTAGTTCTTGATCTTGGTTACTAGATTGTCCAACAAATGATGTTGGGATAAAGAAACAGTCAGCTTGTTTAGGAGTGATAAGACCAGTGATATTATTTGTACCTCCACCGCTAACACTTTCACTATTATCTACTGCAATATGAGAAATAGATCCACTTCCATTTTTAGTTGTAATGTTTACCAGCTGATTACTGCTGTTGCGATTCCCTAAAAGTACAGAGTTGTACATCTCGCAGTGGTTATTTTCAAAGTCTATACCACCTCCGTAGTTGTTAGTTACAGTAAGGTGAGCAAGTTTATTATTGTTGTTCTTAACAACTATTGCATAGTTGTTATTGTCATAGTTGTTGTGAATTAGAGAGTATTGCATTATGCATGACCCATTCAACTGTATTGCATTTTTTTGATTGTTTCTTACAATAATATTATCAATTGTTGATGAGTTTGCAATAATAGCACCCGATACATTCTTTGCGATGTTGCTATCGAAGATAGATCGTTGTAGTTTGGAATTATCTAATTGAACTGTAGTTTTACCAGTCGAATTTGATTCGAAAATACAATCCTCAATTGACGCATATTCAGCAGATACAATGTTCTGATGATCTTGTGATATATTATATCTAAAGGTTGAAGCTTTTATGTATCCATCTTTCTTTATGGATAATATAGGACCATTTCTACCCTCATTAGCTTCAAAAGAACATTTGTCAATCGAGATAAGATTACTTTTGATTAATCCCTCGTTACCCGCTACTTTACTATTGGTTAGATTAGTTGATATTATATTAATCCAGTCATTATAATATAGTATCGATCCATTATTGCTAACGCTTGACATTAAATTGCAATTCTCAATAGTACCGCTCTTTGAAGCAATAACCCCTAAGCTGTTCTTCGTAATATTGTTGTAGAAGTTTGAGTTTGAAATATTACTGCTGTTATGAAATTTAATAACAGGTCCATTGTCACCATTATTAGAGTCAAATATAGAATTATCTATAGAACCACTAGTTGCAGTAATAATACCTCTGTCGTTAGTAGTTGTGTTGTTGTAGAATTTGATATCTGTAATGGATATCTCATCTGAGATATTTATTACAGGTCCATTTTGCCCCTTGTTAGAGTTGAAAATAGATTCCTCTATTATTGCAGTTTTCGCAGCAATAACTCCTTTGTCATTTGTGGTAGAGTTATTTTCGAAAACAGATTTTATTATATAGCATCTGTTTGAAATACTTAGTACTGGTCCATTATGCCCTTGGTTATTCTCAAAAATGGACTCTTCTATCAAAGCATCATAAGTCCCAATAACACCTTTGTTATTTGTCGTTTTGTTGTTATTGAACTTTGAATTGCGAACAGTAGTATTATTGGTTACGTTTAGAACAGCACCATTGTCACCATTGTTAGATTCAAAGTAGCTATCAAGTATTATTATGCTACTTGCAATGATAAGCCCATTGTTTGTATTAGTGCTGTTATTATCAAATTTACATCCCTCAATAATTAAATCACCAACCGACATGATAGATCTATTCCCTCCTCGGTTTCCTGAGATTATTGAGTTTGAAAGAGTAATAGGATTACTGGTCTTAATAATTGACTCCTTATCCCCATGGTTTGTATTTAATATTGATAGCCCATCAATACGTACATTATCTAGATTATTCTCTGGAAACATAGTGTGTCTATTCCCATTAGCTGTAATCTTCGTTGAGAATGAGAACTCCCAAGCAGATGTAATCCCATCACCATTGATGTCCGATCTTAAGCGGTCGTTGATAGAATTTTCATCACCACTGAACCCACCAATTAATTTAACACCATCTTTAGCATTTAACTCTTTAGTTATAGAGTAGTCTCCATTAGCTATCCAATACTCTCCATTTTGTGTAAAATCGAAGTTGTCAAAAGAGGTTATTGTTTTTACATTATTTTTGTTACTCCAGGCATTTGGAGAGGAGTTAGCATGCTTAATGTATACAATCTCGTTAGCACTTACGCTAAGAGAAGTGGCTGACAGAAGTAGAATCAACTTCGCTTTATTCATCAGTTTACCTTTCATTATATATAAAAGTGAGGGTGTTTTCGTAATAAAGTGCAAAGGTACATCTTTTATAATATTTACAATCACAGTTTGCCGTTATTTGTAAAATTGTGGTAATGAAAAAGCCGTTATTTAGATGTGTTTAACACACCAAATAACGGCTTTAAATAGCATATTTTACATCTCTTCGGTTAGTCCATAGACTTCGCGATATAATGTTTTTTTAACTTCTTCGTAATTGTCATCAAGGGCGATTTCCCCGATAGTCATCAGATAAAGCGGAACAGGAGGGAGGTTTTCACCATAAGGTGGCTGTATATAATCTAGCTCCCATAACTTATACCCATTACGCTCGTAGAATCTTATTCTTTTAACCGCTTGTTCACTGGTTGGATGCTCTACCTCAAGAATAATTGGTAGTTGTGCCATTTCAGCAAACTTCTCAAGAACAATAGACCCAATAGATAATCCTCTCATAGAGGAGGAGATTGCAAGGTGTTCTCCGTAAGCAAATGGGGTTGATCCAGGAAGTACCCAATATGTTAGAAGACCAACTAGTCTCTCTTCATGAAATATTCCCAAGCAGTTAAAGTTTGGGTTTCTCTCTATTAGGCTACAAATATTCTTGAAGTCGCGTCTCTCTTCAATAGGGAAAGCTTCTTCGTAAATCTCCTTGATCTGATCTAGAGTTTTGTGATCATTAAAGATCACCTTCTCAAGTGTGGTCTTGTTTTTCATACCCCTTAAAGTTTAAGGTTTCTCTAATATTTAACGAAGAAAGGTGTTGTTACTTCTTTCTTTTCCAATAGTAGTTGTTTCACTGTGTCCAGGATATACAACTGTTTGGTCTGGTAGTGTCATCAACTTCTCTTTTATTGAGCTAATAAGTTGATCATAGTCTCCACCAGGAAGATCAGTTCTTCCGATACTTCCTGAGAAAAGTACATCACCAGTGAATAGTGCATTAGCTTGTTTACAGTAGAATACCATATGTCCAGGAGTGTGTCCAGGTACGTGGATTGCCGCAACTTCAACTTCTCCTAACTTGAATATCATACCCTCTTCAACTTCAAATCCAATCTTTGGAGAAGGTTCATTAACTCTAATGCCGAATCTAGCAGCTGAGACAGAATTGTTACCTAAAAGATATGCATCAGCTTTATTTGCCCCTAGAGATGTACCATATTTATTTACAGCAAAGTGAACACCAAAAGTGTGATCAAAGTGTAGGTGTGTATTTAGAATATACTTGATATGTAACTCAGACTCCTCTATAAAGCTCGATAGCTCCTCGCGCTCCTCACTAAAAAGAGCTCCGCAGTCAATTAGGATAGCTTCTTTTGAATTTTTGTCCCAAATGAGATATGTATTCTCTTGTATAGGATTGAAAGTAAATCTCTTTATATTAACCATGCTAAATTATCGTATTATTTTTTTGAAGTTGCCACAAGTGGTACATAAACCACTGCTTTAGTGCTGAAAAACTCCTCTTCGAAATATTCTTCGAGTTCTGTCAATATAGCTTTGTTCTTAAATGGAGCTAACTCAGAGGTTAAATTTCCACCCTTCAGGCAGATAAGACCATTTGGGAGTGCATTAATTTGTGTAGGAGAGATCTTCTTGTTGATAATCTTTATTAGATCCTCAAGTGGCATTACAGCTCTACTTACAACAAAGTCGAAACTCTCTTTTATCTCCTCAGCACCACAGTGGCGTGTAGATACATTAACAAGTCCAATAGCTTCAGCGATAGAGCTTGCTACAGTTAGCTTCTTGTTGATTCTGTCGTTCAATAGGAAGTTTACATCAGGGAATAAAATAGCTAAAGGTATACCAGGGAATCCACCTCCCGTTCCTAGGTCTAGTATCTTAGTCCCAGGTTTAAACTCAATAAGTTTAGCTATAGCAAGAGAGTGGAGTATATGGTGCTCATAGAGATTTTCGATATCCTTACGTGAGATAACATTAATCTTAGAGTTCCAATCTAGGTATAGTTCATACAGGGCATCAAACTGCTTAATCTGTACTTGAGTTAGGTTAGGGAAATATTTTAGGATTATGTCCATTGCTTTTTATATTGTGATGTTGTTGTCAGAAAAATCTTAATTTATACTCTTCTCTAATATAAGGTGAAAGATCCTTATATGATAGTTTTACTTTTATTCGCCCCATAGAGTAGGGTGCTATCTCATATTGATTGTATATGAACTGTAATGAGTCATTCTCTAGTTTAAAGTTCTCAGAAAGTCCTATCTCAGAAATATTGAAGAAGCCTACCTCATTTAGCTCATCAAGAGACGAAGCTTTGTATCTCTTTAAGAGAGTTTCAAAAATAATATTTTTAATAGACTCCGAGCTTCCAGCTTCGAATAATCTATTTATAGTTAAGGTGTCATAACCTATGAGATCTAGGTTGAGATAGTTTTCTGATTCGTATCCATGTGCACCACCTGTATAGTCATACTGTACAACACCAATGGATAGTAGTTGGTTGCGGTTGTATGCAATGTATAGATTTCTACTATGCTCAAATCGAGTCTCGAAAAGGTCTATCTCTTCTTTATTTTTCTTTTTGAACTCTATCATTTCATTGAAATAGTTATCAAACTCTAAGAACTTCTCCTTAGACAATGAATCAATAGGGTTGTCTATATTTTTGTAATATAGGTCTTTGATAATAGAGCTTATCTTATTAAGATCATAAGAACTATCTCCTTCGATAGGTAATTCGATAGAGCCATTAAAATGACAGCTCAGCTGCTTACCTTCAAATGTGAAAAGAGTAGAGTCAGAGAAGCTCTCACTCTCAAACGTGAGATCATTCTCTTTGTTACTCTCTTTTTGTGGTGTATTGCAACTATATAGTATTGAACTTAAGATAGTTGCTAATGAAAACAGAAGTGTTTTACTTGTTCTATTCATAATAGTTGTGATTGACAGTGATTTCTCCTATCAGAGAGTAGTTCATATATGAACGAACCTCTTGAGAGGATAAACCATGGCCAAAGAGAAACATCAACTTTGTGACTGCGGCAACAACCGTGCTGTCATAACCACTTGTTACACCTATTTCGAATAGGGTATTACCTGTTCCATAACGCTGCATTTCAACTCCCCCTCCAGGGCATTGAGTAACGTTAACAACTACTACTCCGCGATCGATAGCCTGTTTAAGTGCAGATAGGAACCAGTCCTTAGTCAATGCATTTCCTGTACCATATGTTTCTAATACAACTCCTTTTAGGCCAGGAATGTTCAGTATTGCATCAACAGTTTGTTTGTTAATACCAGGGAATAGTTTTAGTATCACTACATTGTTATCTAGAAGGTAGTGAGCTTTGAACGGTTTTGGAGAGGTTGGTCTTGCAATAAGATTCTTCTCGTATTTGATATGCACGCCAGAACGAGCCAGAGGAGGGTAGTTGTTTGATCTGAAAGCATTAAAGTTCTCAGCATTAACCTTGGTTGTTCTATTACCCCTCATTAGGTGATTTTGGAAGTATATACAGACTTCTGGTACAATAGGTTTGCCACCCTCTTTTGCTGCGGCAATCTCTATGGATGTGATAAGGTTCTCCTTACCATCAGTACGAAGTCTACCAATAGGAAGTTGAGATCCAGTAAGTATGACAGGCTTTGATAGATTTTCAAGCATGAAACTAAGTGCAGATGCGGTGTATGCCATTGTATCTGTACCGTGTAGTATCACAAATCCATCGTAGTCATTATAGTTTTCCGCAATAACTGCTGCTAGCTTAGCCCATATCTCAGGCTCCATATCAGAGGAGTCAATAGTTGGATTAAACTGAATAGTAGATATATTGAAACCGAAGCGCTTCAACTCCGGCACATGCGTCTGTATATGCGCAAAATTGAAAGGTTCTAGTATTCCTGTCTCAGGGTTCTCGATCATACCGATTGTTCCCCCTGTATATATCAGTAAAACTGAAGTTTGATAGCGTTCGTTCTGCATAGGGCTTTTCGAGTTTTATTGACGCAAAAATATAAAAAAAAGACAAACAAAGAGTGTAATGGTGGTGAAAATCACATAAAATATTTCATTGTTATTTAGCTATTTGATACTTTAAGGCCTTCTTTTGCCCTAATTTATCCTGTTACTAAATATCATTTTTCTTTAATACGTAGATTGTTGTAGCAAAAAGAAAGGAGCTACACGTTATGTGTAGCTCCTTATTATTATAGGCAGGTGTTAATCTTTCACACGTTTTAAAACAATAGATGTTCTCGAAGGGATATAAATTTTTATCCACTCTTTGCGGTACCTTCTGTAAAGAGGATCGACGATAGATAGGTGTTCTATGTTCTTGTCTACTCTAGCAAAACCACCAAACTGCTCTTCGTCAGAGTTGAAAATATTTATCCACTTTCCGCGCGGTACTAATAGTCCATACTCTTCAAATGATTTTGTTGGATTGAAGTTGTGTACAAATAGGTATTCACCTCTTGTGTAGGCAAGTATCTGATCGCCATCATTGTCACAAACCTTAACCATCTTAGCTTTATAGCAGTTGCCGAGCTCTGATATTGTTGTAGTTATCTGACGGTCAAAATCATTTAGATAGTGGAATTTCAAAGAGGTGTCATCACAAATAGACCATTGTCTTCGCGAGTGATGATAGCTCCAATTGTTACCCTCTCTTGGGAAGTCTATCCATTCGGGATGTCCAAATTCATTCCCCATGAAGTTTAAATAAGCCCCGTTAATTGTTGTGGCAGTAATTAGTCTTATCATCTTGTGTAGGGCAATAGC
>JBOFEN010000037.1:0-16644 GCA_051648105.1 Bacteroidales bacterium | reverse complement strand
GCCAAGGACGCTCCTGCATACCACTCTCCCAACTGCGACCCTCTTGTGTGCGAGGGTAAGAGGTCATATAAACAGCAGTACCTGCAATAGGCAAAGATGCTTTACCACCACCCAAACGGTCACGAATCTCACCCCCAGTACCTGTTGCAGCACCATTAAATGGCTCTACTGTAGTGGGGAAGTTATGGGTCTCAGCTTTAAGCGAGATTACAGTCTTGATAGGTTTGATTTCGAAAAAGTCTGGTTTGTCACCAGATGCGGGCGCAAATTGTTCTACAACTGGACCTTCGTTGAAGGCAACGTTGTCCTTATAAGCCGATACCAGGCGGTTCGGGTTGTATTCGGAAGTTTTCTTGATAAGCTTGAAAAGTGAGGACTCTTTCTCCTCTCCGTCGATGACGAATATGCCATTAAAGATCTTATGGCGGCAGTGTTCTGAGTTAACTTGAGAGAAGCCAAAGACTTCACTGTCTGTTAGTTTTCTGTCGATCTTAAGACTAACCTTGTTGAGATAGTCAATCTCTTCATCGCTCAACGCAAGACCTTCTTGTTTGTTGTAGGTCGCGATGTCCTCGATGTAGATAATCGGTTCGGGTTTCTTACTAATTGTAAAGAGTGATTGGTCCAGCCCATTGAAGAGACGTTGAAGCATCGGGTCGTGCGTTGCTTGGTCGCTGTCGACGGCAAAAAACTCTTCGATACGTTCGATGCCAGTGATGCCCATGTTCTGGGTGATCTCAACAGCATTTGTACTCCAAGGCGTAATCATTTCTCGTCTAGGGCCGACGAACCAGCCCTCGAGTTGTGTACTCGATTCTAAAGTAGCCTCACTAAATAGCCAGATTAACTTTTGAATCTCTTCTTGTGAAAAGTCGTGGTTGCTGCCTACAGCAATCACAGACTGAGATTGTGTTCTAAAAAAACGAATCATTCTCTTTTAAGTAAGTATGTGAGTTTTGAAACTGTTTTCGTTCAATGCACAAAGATAATCATTTTTCGTATATTTGCGTCTTATATCAAAGCTGATCTCGAGATGTTATTGACGTTTATGAAAGGTATTTTAATAGGAGCACTAGTCTCAGCTCCTATGGGACCTATTGGAGTACTGGTTATTCAGCGCACTTTGAACAAGGGTCGCTGGCACGGTTTCTGCTCAGGAATAGGGGCTATGGCCTCAGATATTATATATGCTATTGTTGCAGGGATGGGAGTCTCTTTTATTATGGAGTTTATTGCAAAGCATGAGTCTATGTTGCAGTTTGCAGGGAGTGTACTCCTC
The DNA here is from genome assembly GCA_051648105.1 of Bacteroidales bacterium. Classification (GTDB taxonomy): domain Bacteria; phylum Bacteroidota; class Bacteroidia; order Bacteroidales; family UBA7332; genus UBA7332. The sequence continues at coordinate 15,365 of JBOFEN010000037.1, read as the reverse complement.
TTTGGGTTTGGTCTTTTCACACTTAGATCAAATCCAATAAATGCTATGCGAGCCTCACGTAATGGTACTGCCACTTATTGGCAAGACTTTGTTACAGCGCTATTTATAACCCTTTCAAACCCCTTTATCATATTCCTCTTTATTGGGCTATACACAAGGCTAAGCTTTTTTCATAGCACCATACCATTGGATGAGATCGCCGTTGGGATAGCAGGTATAGCTCTCGGTGCAATCGTTTGGTGGAGCTTTATCACAACGCTCTTTGGGCAGTTGAGAAAGAAGTTTACGCTAAGGAGACTATTTATTATGAATAGGATCGTAGGATCTGTTATTGCAGCCATTGCGCTATTTGGTGTGATAACTGTATTGATGAATCATTTATAAAATATATTATATATATAATAACCGAATAAAATAGATAGACTATGAAAACAGTTAACGTACCGCTTATTGAAGAGTTAGACTCTTTGAATGCTGAAGTATTAGCAAATGTGATTGAGGAAAAAGCAGAGTATCAGTGTGTGGATCAACTAAACTGGGAAAGCTTTCCCTACCGTCCAATCTGCAACTTCTATATTGCTAGATCAAAAAGTAGTCTATATATAAGGTATCAAGTAAGTGGTAACTGTCTTCGTGCAGAGAATAGCAAAGACCAAGACCCCGTGTGGCAAGATAGCTGTGTGGAGTTCTTTACCAAGGTGCCAGGAGATGAACACTACTTCAACTTCGAGTTTAACTGTATTGGCACCTCACTAGCAGCACGCCGTTTGAGTCGTTCGGAGTCAGAGTATCTATCACCAGATAAGATGTCGAAGGTTTTGAGATACCCAAGCCTACCTCGTAGACCATTCTGTGAGATGGAGGGTATGTTTACCTGGGAGATAACTGTTGTCATTCCATTCGAGATTATCGGAGTGGATGCAGACAATCTACCAGAATACATAACAGGAAACTTCTACAAGTGTGCAGACGCAACAGCCTTGCCTCACTATTTGAGCTGGAGTCCAATAGGAACAGCTAAACCAGACTTCCATAGACCAGACTATTTTGGTCAGCTAAGGTTTGTCTAGAACTAAATCAAAGCCTTCAATAGAGCCAAAGAGATCTAATTAATAGTTTCTCGAAACCATCTAATTCTATTGATTGTTCTAAACTATAACTAAATTACTTAACTATGAAAAGATTACAGATTGGAGTTTGTACGCTTTTGATGCTTGGATTATTCTCCTTGACAAACTGTACTAACTCAAAAGTAAAGCCAGAGTCAGGTGTAACACCAGAGAGTGAACGTCCCGAATCATTTGCTTCCGACGATGAGATGTTGGACTATATCCAAAAGGTACACCTTAACTACATGTGGGATGGAGCTGAGGTTACCTCGGGTATGGCCTGTGAGAGAATACACCCAGATGGTATCTATCCATCAAACGACAAGGATATCGTTACCCTTGGTGGTAGTGGATTCGGTGTTGCTGGTTTGATTGTTGCTGTAGAAAGAGGTTTTATTGACCGTTCTGCTGTAGTTGACCGTATGCACAAGATTGTTGACTATCTAGCAAAAGCGGATAGGTTTCACGGTGTATGGCCACACTGGTTGGTTGGACCAACAGGTGTAACAAAAGGCTTTGGGACCAAGGATGATGGAGGAGACATCGTAGAGAGTGCATTCATGATGCAAGGACTCATCTGCGCTAGAGAGTACTTCAACGGAGATAACCCACAGGAGAAGGCACTTGCTGAGAAGATCAACAAGCTTTGGCACGAGATGGACTTCAACTTCTATCAACAAGACAACCACGATGTACTTTACTGGCACTGGTCACCAACCCACGGTTGGGAGATGAACTTCCCTATCGAGGGATATAACGAGTGTCTTATCGCATACATCTTGGGAGCAGCCTCACCTACACATCCAATCCCCGCTTCTGCATACCACAAAGGATGGGCACGTGATGGAGCAATCGTTGGTGATGAAGCACCATACGGTTACCCACTACGTTTGGCTCACAATGCACAAGCAGGAGGAGGTTCACTCTTCTGGGCACACTACTCATACATTGGGTTCTCACCAAAAGGCAGCTCAGATAAGTATGCAAACTTCTGGGATGTTACCAGAAACCACGTGATGGCAAACTACGCACACTGTGTTGCCAATCCTAACAACTACAAAGGATACAGCGAGAAGAGTTGGGGTCTGACTGCCGGTTACACAATGACAGGTTATAGTGCACACGACCCACATAACGACCTCGGTGTTATCACTCCCACAGCAGCACTCTCAAGTTTCCCTTACGCACCCGAGGAGGCAATGCGTGCATTGAAATACTTCTACTTTGAGAAGGGTGACAAGCTATGGGGTAAATATGGCTTCTACGACGGTTTCAGTGAAACCAATAACTGGTACTCGAATGGCTATCTAGCTATTGACCAACTTACAATTGCCCCAATGATTGAGAACTACCGTACGGGACTTCTTTGGCGTCTATTCATGAATGCACCAGAGATTAAAGTAGGGTTGGATAAACTAGGCATCACCTACGCACCAGAATCTATTGGTCAAACAAAATAGTCCAACAACATTATCTATAAAATATGAGAATAGGTAGTATCATGATGGCGCTTGTGGCGCTAACTCTATCAGCATTCAGCAGTGCATCAGCCCAAACGATGAACTCACGTACATACTGTAATCCACTAAATGTAGATTATACATATATGATCTACGACTCTGAGAGAGACATCTCCTATCGCTCGGGTGCAGACCCAGCGGTAGTGGAATTTCGTGGAGAATACTATATGTTTGTGACCCGCTCAATGGGCTATTGGCACTCTACAGACCTACTCAACTGGGAGTTTATCCAACCAGAGAAGTGGTACTTCGAAGGATCAAACGCTCCAGCAGCCTTCAACTATAAGGACTCGGTGCTATATGTAACAGGTAACCCATCGGGTAACATGAGCATCCTATACACAGACAATCCTAAAAAAGGAGACTGGAAAGGGGTAGCATCAATACTATATGACCTACAAGATCCTGCACTATTCATCGACGATGATGGGCAGGCATATATGTTCTGGGGTTCGTCAAACACCTACCCACTCAGAGGTAAGAAACTAGATCGCAACAGACGATTCCACGTTGATGGACCAACCCATGAGCTATTCAAGCTTGACATGGACAAGCATGGTTGGGAGAGATTCGGGGAGAATCACGCAGACACTACTCTTGCTGGATATATGGAGGGAGCATGGTTGACAAAGCACAACGGTAAATACTATATGCAGTATGGTGCGCCAGGAACTGAGTTCAACGTATATGCTGATGGAGTATATATGGCAGACAACCCACTGGGACCTTACACCTACGCACCCAACAACCCCGTTTCATACAAGGCCGGTGGTTGGATGAATGGTGCAGGTCACGGTAGTACTGTTGTTGGTCCAGGCGGCAACTACTGGCACTTTGCATCTATGGCACTATCTGCAAACGTAAACTGGGAGAGACGACTATGTATGTTCCCAACTTACTTTGACAAGGATGGCTTGATGTATAGCGACTGTAACTTCGGAGACTATCCACGATATGCACCAGCAGACAAAGGTGGCAAATCACAATTCACAGGTTGGATGCTACTCTCTTACAAGAGACCCGTAAAGGCATCATCTGTCAAGGAGGGATACTCACCTGAGAATATTGTTGATGAGGAGGTTAAAAGCTTTTGGCTAGCCGGAAGTAACAGTTCTGACGAATGGATTGAGATTGACCTAGGCAAAGCCTCGATGGTACACGCTGTACAAGTCAACTATTATGACTACAAGAGCGATATGTACACAAAAGATGTTACGCTTCGTCATAGATACAGAGTCGAAGGCTCCATCGATGGCACCAACTGGTTCTCACTAGTTGACCGTTCGAACAGCTATAAGGATAGACCAAACGACTATGTAGAGCTAGACCAAGCAACGAAAGCTCGCTACGTAAGATACAGTAATATCGAGATACCAACACCAAACCTTGCAATCTCAGATATCCGAGTATTCGGTATCGGTGGCGGAAAGGTTGTTGATAGAGTAGAGAAGTTAAACGTGTTCAGAGGCGATGATCGCAGAGATGCTAAGTTGACATGGAATCCCGTTAAGGGAGCTCAAGGATACAACATCCGTTGGGGTATTGCACCAGACAAATTGTACAACTCATGGCTTGTATACGAAGTCAATGAGATGCTACTTAAGAGTTTGACAACAGACCAATCATACTACTTCACCGTTGAGGCATTCAGCGAGAATGGTGTGGGCGAGGCTGCTAAGCTTATAAAAGTAGATTAAATCACTAAATATCTTCTGATATAAGTGGATATAATAGGGCATAAGAGTAAATAATATTGGCTCTTATGCCCTATCTTTTTTTACAGATATGAACTATCAATACTTATGGTAGTAACTCTCAATACTTGCTTCATAAACTATCCAATTAATGGGTTGCTGGTCTGCTTCTAAATGGTTCACATATAGATAGTTCTATGAAGGTATAGGGCATCTCTCAAAATACGTACGTGTTTTGCTGTAAATACGTACATACTTTTGGTGAAATACGTACGTATTTTGCTCCGAATACGTACGTATTTTTGGAGTTGTAAAGAGGGTAATGGATAGATGGGATGATTGTATTGATTAGTTATGCTTACGCCTGCGGTGAATTAACATAATAGAGTAGGTCATTTTCACAATGTGCGAATATCTAATTGATCTACTATATAGGGCAAACGACAAAGGGTTCACACCAACATATGTTGATGCGAACCCTTTATTGTTAGTAAGAAACTACTATGCTAGAGGTTACTTGTCATGCCTCTCCTCCTGCATGGAGCCGTATCTATGATACTCATAAGTTATGCTCTGCTCTTTGATGTAGTGGAGTAGTTCCACTCTACCTTCGACTAGTATAGGCTGATCAGCCACATATTTGCCTATCTTACTAGCACATTTAAGAAGCTCAATAGACTTTACTCCACAAGTCCTGACTCTTTCGAACTCGTCAAGATTGGCCAGAAGAGCCTTCTTCTCATGCTTGTGAAGCATTGCACCCGTTGCCTTGGCAATTATTTCGAGCTGTTCGACGCGGCTCTCATCAGGTTGGTATGATATGATCATCGGAGTACCCACTATCTGCGAAGCCACAGCTGCCAATGCGATATCGAGTAGCGACTCATTTCCATATAATCTTAGCAACATATTGTTGAGGGGAGTGTATCTCAATATGTTCAACTCTCCAAGGATGTGATTGATATCCTCAGCTTTGGAGAAGATATTGTTGAAACTCTGTTGATAACTATGCACAGCCCTATCGAAGATTAGATAGTCGCTTTTTGGTAGTAGCTCTAAGATGGTATCATATATCGAAGGGTGCTTGCCTTTTGTACTAAGGTTGTTATTCGTAAAGTTCACCAAAGAGCTTACATAGTTTGGGCCACCAGCCTTGAGTCCAGCACCAAAGGATGAGAGTTTGACCCCACCAAAAGGTTGTCTATTGACAATCGCCCCCGTTATTCCGCGGTTGATATATAGATTGCCAGCCTCTATGGTGTTTATCCACTCCTCATGTTCACTCTCGTTGAGGCTCTGTAGTCCTGAGGTTAGTCCATAGTCGAGGCTATTGACATACTCAATCCCTTGTTTGAGAGAGTTGATGCTTACAACAGATAGCACGGGAGCAAAGATCTCCGTATCGAAGGTGTAGTTGCCTGGTTTGACCCCCCATTTGACACAAGGTTTGAGTGTGTACTTCTCCTTGTCAAGGAATATAGGAGGTACAAGCCACTCCTCACCCCTCTCGAGCTCAAGAGCTTTGTGAAGTTTGTCATTGTGGTTGGTTACCATTCGACCTACTATATTGTTAACCTCCCAAGCCGAACCACACTGAAGGCTCGTCACCGCATCATATAGCTTAGCCTTGAAGGTTGCATCTTCATATATATCCTTCTCCACAAGAAGCAGAGAGCAGGCCGAACATTTCTGTCCTGCATTGCTAAAGGCAGAGGTAACCACACTCTGTATTGCCTTATCTCTATCTCCATAGGAGGTTAGTATGATGGCATTCTTGCCTCCTGTCTCTGCCGAGAGTGGAGTGGTGGGTGCATCATTGGCAATGCTAATAGCAGTGTCGGTACCCCCGGTCAAAATAATATGGCCAATACGGCTATCTTTTGTCAGATAGTTGAGTGTCTCACGGCTGTCGCACACCACAACTTGCAGAGCCTCCTTAGCAACCCCAGCCTCCCAGAAACATCGAGCGAACTCAAAGGCTATAGGTGCGGCAACTGTTGCAGGTTTTAGAATAACGCTATTTCCAGCAGCTAGGGCAGCAGCCACACCACCCACGGGTATGGCAAGAGGGAAGTTCCACGGAGGTATAACCAGCACCACTCCTTTAGGTTTGTAACTAAGACTTTGAAGATCGTGAAAGCTCTTCATGGATATAGGATAGAAGCGACAGAAATCTACAGCCTCAGAGACCTCTATATCACCCTCCATGATTGTCTTGCCCGTCACAGCGCTCATACAACCTATCAAGTCACCGCGACTATTGGATAAATTGTCAGCTACTCGGAAGAGAATCTTTGTTCTATCCTCTAGAGTGAGCTTTCTCCACTCAACAGGGTCACTGTCGGCTATTTGAAGTATCTCTTCGACTTGCTCTCTATTTGCAAGGGATACTTTGTAAGTCATCACCTCTAGATCTGTTTGAGAGTGGTCTATATAGTGGTGATATCTGTTATTCTCAATCTCCTTGGAACCTATCATTACAGGAATAGTCCAAGGGGTGTCATTAGGAGATCTCTTCCATCTCTTGATGATAGATTCGACCCATCTACGTTGTTGTGGTAGATCGAAGTTGGTATCCGCCTCAGAGAAGAACTCATTAGTGTCTCTTTTAGCATTAACCTCTTTGTATGTTCTATCTTGTGCTCGGAAGGGCTTAGGGAAAGGCTTTTCTCTCTCTGCATAAGCTGCCAGGAACTGCTTCTCTAGGAAGTCCCACTCAATAGTATCCACTTTGAGGTTGAAGGAGTAGCTTAGGAAGTTGTCGCGCCCGGTGTTTTCATCTAGTCGTCTGACGAGGTATGAGATAGCATTAAGGAAGTGTTCGGACTTCACAACTGGTGTGTATAGTATGATCTGTCGTCCCATCTTGCATATCACTCTCCATATGTGGTTAGCCATACCCTCAAGCATCTCGAATGAGACCTCATTTTGAACCTTGTTTTTCTGACTAAGCAGGAATGCATACCCTATTGAGAAAAGGTTGTGTGAGGCTATTCCCACGTGTAGAACCTTAGCATTTTTAGGTGCTAGTGCTCTATCTATTATGCGAAGATAGTTGGCATCTACCTCAATTTTGCTTCTTAATACAGGGTTTTCCCAATGCTTAAGTGAGCTAATGACACTCTCCATTTGAAGGTTTGCACCTTTCACTAGTCTCATCTTTAGAGGGGCACCACCTTCGGCACACCTCTTGTGAGCGAACTCAAGAAGTTCACTCTGGAAGGCCCAAGCGTCTGGTAGGTATGCCTGCACAACAATACCTGCATTGTAATGTTTGAACTCAGGCATTGAGAGTACGGTTTTGAAGACATCGAGTGTGAGTTCGGTATCTTTGTACTCCTCCATATCTAGGTTTACAAACTTATGTTGAGACACCCCATCACTGTCCGTATATGTGTATTCCATTGCCTGTCTATAGATTGCAGCTACACGTTTGATCAGCTCTTGTTTGCTCTGTTCGTAATTGAGTGGGTGTATCTGAGCATAAATGCCAGAGATTTTAATAGATATGTAGTTAATATCATCTTCAGTAAGAGCCTCCAGATAGTGGTCATATCTATTGTCAGCCTCTCCATTCCCAAGTACAACTTCACCGAGAAGGTTGATGTTTTGTCCTATTCCAGCAGCTTTTCGTTTTGCAAGATGTCGAGTAAGGTTAGGTCTAGCCTCATCAATGATAACTGAAGAGGTGTCGTGTCTAACCTTATACTTGAAGATAGGCATTGCAACAAAGTCGAAGTGGTGTCCTACATATTTGAATAGATGCATCAAGCTTCTGTCAGTAAGATTGAAGAACTTTGGGACACCATATCTATCGATGAGCAGTTTTACTCTTTTTGAGAGCTTCTTGTTGTCTCTGATTTGGCAAGACTCATCTAGGATCTTTGAGAGGAATAGTTTTTCATTTGGGTTTCTGATTAGTACAGAGTATCTCTTCTGTTCACTTCTCTCATAACTAGTGATCTCTTTCTCACAATCGTTATGAAGCTGTCTCACCCACGTAACTACCTCTTGTGCGGATATTTGACTCATAGTTTAAAAGTGTTTAGTGTATATACGCTTTTAACAGATGAAAACGAACTTTAGTTTACAGAAGTATATTAAATTGTTTTTTGGTAGCGGCATTATCCATTTGGGATAGTACAATGTGTATATAAAAAGAGAAGTCTCCAACTCTTTCCAATTTTGTGTAATTGGAAAGAGTTGAAGACCTTAGTGTAGTTGTTCTTTAGTCTCTATTTGTACTCCACACCCTTTAGGAATGTACGACTAATTAGATTAGAGGTGTAGGCGTATGGAAGGAACTCAAGAGAAGGGATCTGTTTTGTGATGAAGAAGTTTGCCACTTTTCCAACAGCAATAGATCCGTGTGTAGAGCTGATTCCCATAGCATAAGCACCATTAATAGTTGCAGCATTTAGAGCCTCAGTTGGTGTCATCTTCATCTTTATGCAGGCAAGAGATAGGATGAACTTCATATCTCCAGATGGAGAAGAACCAGGATTGTAGTCTGTTGATAGAGCTAGAGGCAGCCCCGAGTCTATCATCTTACGAGCAGGAGGGTACTCCATTTCAAGGAAGAAGGCAGCCCCAGGTAGTAGTGATGGCATAGTCTGAGAGTTAAGTAGGCACTCTATCTCTTCGTCGCCAGTGAACTCAAGGTGGTCAACCGAAAGGGCATTGTTAGCAACCCCCACTTGAATTCCACCCGATAAAGCCAACTCATTGGCGTGTATCTTAGGTCGCATACCGTTTGCTATACCTGCTTTTAGCATTAGATCAGTCTCTTCGACAGTGAAGAATCCTCTATCGCAGAATACATCAATAAAGTCAGCAAGCTTCTCGCGCGCAACCTTTGGGATCATCTTATATATAATCAGATCGACATACTCCTTTTGTCTCCCTTTATATTCGTAAGGCACGGCATGAGCACCGAGGAAAGTAGACTTGATCTCCACAGGCATCTCCTCCTTAAGTCTTCGTATCACACGAAGCATCTTGAGCTCATCCTCGCAGGTAAGACCATATCCGCTCTTGATCTCAATGGCACCGGTGCCAAAACGAATCATCTCATAAACTCTCTCCTTGGCTTGTTGGAATAGATCCTCTTCGCTTGTGTCGTGAAGCTTATGTGCAGAGTTGAGAATACCACCCCCGCGTTTGGCAATCTCCTCATATGAAAGACCTTTGATCTTATCTATAAACTCCTGCTCGCGGCTACCTGCATATACTATGTGTGTATGAGAGTCGCAGAACGAGGGTAGGACATAACCATTCTCAGCGTCCACAGTCTCATCAACAGGCTTATTATCCCATTCAGAGATAGGACCAAACTGAGCAATTATACCATCTTCTATCAAGAGGTATGCGTTGGGGATGTTGTTCATAACTCCCATCTCATTGCCACAAACGCGACTTCTTACCTGAGATTCAGTAAGAGCTAACTCTTTGATGTTCTTAATCAGCAAGCGCATATTCAGTCTCTCTAGATGTTTGAAGGAATTTTATTGAACTCTCTATGTGTGTATACATCACTTCATCGTCAACAATAAAAGGAACCACCTCTCTATAGCTGCTAACTAGCTCTTCAAGTTGAGGTGAACTCTTGCATGGTCTGCGGAAGTCAAGTGCTTGTGCAGCATTGAAAAGCTCGATGGCAAGTACTCTCTCTGTGTTGCAAACAACTCTGAAGAGTTTAGTTGCAGCGTTTGCACCCATGCTCACATGATCCTCTTGCCCTTGTGATGACTCTATAGAATCAACTGAGGCAGGCATACATAGTCCTTTACTTTGGCTGACGATTGAGGCAACGGTGTATTGTGGTATCATGAATCCACTGTTTAGACCAGGGTTTGCAACAAGGAACTTAGGTAATCCTCTCTCGCCTTTTATTAGCTGATATGTACGCTGACCAGAGATACTACCAAACTCAGCCACAGCAATAGCAAGGAAATCCATAGCTAGAGCCAATGGTTGCCCATGGAAGTTACCAGCAGAGATGATAAGGTCCTCATCAGGGATTATGCTAGGGTTGTCTGTAGCACTGTTGATCTCAGTCTCGATGACTGATTTTACGTAGTGTATAGTATCTTTAGATGCCCCATGAACTTGAGGAATACATCTGAAAGAGTATGGATCTTGAACATGCTTCTTTGGTCGCTCTATCATCTCACTACCATCAAGAAGTTGTCTTATGCGAGCAGCCGTCTCTTGTTGTCCACGGTGAGGACGTATTCTATGAACCGCATCGTGGAAGGGAGATATGCGCCCATCAAATGCATCAATAGATATTGCAGCAATAGTGTCAGCCCACTCAGATATCTCCTCAGCCTTTATTATTGACCATACGGCGTAAGCACTCATGAATTGAGTACCATTAAGCAGTGATAAGCCCTCTTTTGATTGTAGTTTTATAGGTTCTAGCTTTAGATCAGAAAGAGCCTCGCTAGAGTTTACTCTCTTTCCTTTGTAGATAACCTCGCCTAATCCTAGTAGAGGAAGACTAAGGTGAGCAAGAGGAGAGAGGTCGCCAGATGCTCCTAGTGAGCCTTGTTGATAGATCACAGGAAGTATGCCGTTGTTGTAAAAGTCAACAAGTCTCTGCACAGTGATAAGCTGAACGCCTGAGTATCCATATGATAGAGATTGTATCTTTAGGAAGAGGATGAACTTTACTATCTCGCTAGGAACCTCTTCACCCGTGCCACAAGCGTGTGACATTACCAAGTTCTTTTGTAGTTGAGATAGATCATTGGCCTCTATGCTGATGTTGCATAGCGAGCCAAACCCAGTTGTAATACCATATATAGGCTCTTTTTGTGTCACCATCTTATGGTCGAGGTAGTTTCTGCACTTCTCAATTCTCTCTATAGACTCCTCTGAGAGTTCGATTTTGTAGTCGCCAGTTACAACTCTATTGATGTCATCAATGGTTAGGTACTCTGGGCTAATATAATGTATCATAGTTTTCGTGGTTATTTAAGGTGTTTTTATTTCTCAAGAGCAGTTCTTACTATTGAGTCGTCTGCAATGTTTGGAAGAGTTACAACCAGTCCTGGAGTCCTCTCCATCTCACGTCTAATAGCAAAGATAGCCGACTCATTTCTAGCCCAGCTGCGTCTTGCTATACCGTTATTTACATCCCAATGTAGCATCATCTGAAGGCGACGAGCAGCTTGCTGTGATCCATCAATGGTCAAACCAAATCCTCCGTTAATAACTTCACCCCATCCTACACCGCCACCATTGTGTATTGATACCCAAGTAGCACCTCTTGCAGCATCACCAATGACATTGTGTATTGCCATATCGGCAGTATATGAAGATCCATCGTATATGTTTGAGGTCTCTCTGTATGGGGAATCAGTGCCCGAAACATCGTGATGATCGCGCCCAAGAACAATAGGAGCTGATATTTCACCCCTTCTAATAGCTTCATTCAGAGCAAGAGCAATCTTGATTCTACCCTCTGCATCAGCATAAAGTATTCTAGCTTGCGAACCAACAACCAGCTTGTTGTTTTGTGCCTCCTTAATCCAATGTATATTATCATCTAGCTGACCACAGATCTCTTCAGGGGCAGTTTCTCTAATAGTACTAAGTACCTCTGCTGCAATGCGGTCAGTGACTTCAAGGTCGCTAGGGTCACATGAGGTACATACCCATCTGAAAGGACCGAAACCGTAGTCAAAGAATTGAGGCCCCATTATGTCTTGAACATAAGAAGGGTAAAGGAAAGTACCATCCTCTTTTACGATTTTAGCATCAGCACGTGAGGCTTCAAGAAGGAAGGCGTTGCCATAGTCGAAGAAGTACATACCTCTTTCAGTCAATTTATTTATTGCATTGACTTGTCTTCTTAGTGATTTCTGAACAGCACTCTTGAACATCTCAGGCTCTTCAGCCATCATTCTATTAGCCTCCTCATAGCTTACTCCCGCAGGGTAGTAACCACCAGCCCAAGGGTTATGAAGTGAGGTTTGATCAGAACCAATATGAATGTGCATATCCTCTTGTGCCAATCTCTCCCAAAGGTCTACTACATTGCCTTGATAAGCTAATGATATAGCCTCTTTGTTGTTGCTCGCCGTGCGAATGCGTGGTATAAGTTTGTCAAGTGAAGTGTATACCTCATCCACCCAACCTTGAGCATGTCGCTTCTCAACAGCCTTAGGGTTAATCTCTGCAATGACAGATACAACACCAGATATTACGCCAGCCTTTGGTTGTGCGCCGGACATTCCACCTAAACCAGAAGATACGAATATCATACCCCCAAGGTCGCGCTCTCCTTCCTCGAGTAGTTTGCGTCCTGCATTTAATATTGTTATAGTTGTGCCATGGACTATCCCTTGCGGGCCAATGTACATGAATGAACCTGCAGTCATCTGACCATACTGAGTTACACCAAGAGCATTAAACTTCTCCCAATCATCTGGCTTAGAGTAGTTGGGTATCATCATGCCGTTTGTAACTATTACGCGAGGCGCGTCGGGGTGAGAAGGGAATAGACCCATAGGGTGACCAGAGTAGAGTACCAGGGTTTGATGATCACTCATCTCCGAAAGGTACTTCATTGTCAAGCGATACTGAGCCCAGTTTTGGAATACAGCACCATTGCCACCGTAAGTGATAAGTTCATGAGGGTGTTGAGCCACAGCGTGATCAAGATTGTTTTGCAACATCAACATTATAGATGCTGCTTGTCTTGATCTATGAGGGTACTCGTTTATAGGGCGAGCCTTCATTGTGTGTTGTGGTCTCAATCTGTGCATATAGATACGACCATAGCACTTTAGTTCGTTAGCAAACTCAGGAGCTAATATCTCGTGCTGCTCCTTAGGGAAATAACGAAGAGCGTTCTTAAGAGCTAACTCCTTCTCCTTAGGCGTAAGGATATCCTTACGCTTAGGAGCATGATTTACATTGGAGTCATATGGTGTTAGTTCAGGCAAGATGGTGGGAATACCCTCTTGTATCTCTTTTTGAAAATCGTTTATTGTCATTCTGTTTCTCTTGGTAAAAGGGTAAAGTTAACCTATCTTTTCATCAACAATTTTTAGGCACTCTTGTTCTAGCTTTATTGCTCCATCTAGTATGGTGCGCCCTTCAGCTAGTATAGCCTCGGCCGTCTCTCTGTTTTTAAGCCCACTAGCATTTATTCTGACATTTAGCCAAGCCCCCTTTACAGCAGCCAAAGCAGCAAGAGCCCCAACACCAGCATCAGAGACAGAGTTTGGATTTCCCCTCATTGCCATCTCTGTAGCTAGGGGTAATACTTTAAGTGAGCTTCTCATTGTTCGAAGAGGTACTTCTGTGGCATATAGTGTTGCTGCCTCCATAGCTTCAAGTCTCATTGTTTTCTCTTTGTCGCTACCTTTTGGCATTGAAATAGCATCCATAATTCCATTGAAAGATCGCGTGTCTTCGTCAACAAGCCATAAGAGTTCGCTCATTAGTGATTGTCCACTCTCGGCATAATTGGAGAACTCTTCCCAGCGATTATCCCACCCAGCTTTGTGAGAAGATAGGTTTGCTACCATCGTGCTTAGAGCAGCACCAAGAGCACCCATGTAAGCAGCAATAGAACCACCACCAGGAGCAGGAGACTCACTAGCACTCTCCTCAGCAAAAGATTTGCAGCTCATATCCATAAGGTTTGAAGAGCTCTTGTCTTCAAGTAAATACTCAATGATCTTCTCCTCTGGTATGAAAGGCTTAAGGTCATCAAGCCCCATTGATTTGATAGCTATCTTTATTATTTCACTCTCAGAGATACCAGTAGAGCGTTGTTGTTTGCGAAGGAAGAACTTCCCAGCATCTATAAGAGTCTTCTTTGGTACAAGCCCAACTATCTCAGTTCCGCTTACCCTTACACCCCTTTCATTCGCTTTGCGAGCAACCTCATCGAAGGCTACATGAAGAGGAGTCTCTGATATATTGGTTATGTTCATTGATACTTGAGCTATTTTATACTCATCGATGAACCATCCAATAGCTTTAGTACCTTTAAGAGTACCAGGTATATTTATAGGGTTCCCTTTTTCATCTTTGACCACCTTCCCTGTTGGAGAGTTGCCCTCGCGCATCGGACGACCCTTTTCGCGTACATCAAATGCAATTGCATTAGCTCTGCGAGTTGAGGTGGTGTTAAGGTTGTAGTTAACAGCGATCAAGAAGTCACGGGCACCAATAGCAGTAGCACCAGTATGTGCCACATGTTTTGTGAATTCGTTTGGACCGAAATCGGGTCTCCATCTCTCAGTAGTTATTCTATCAGCCAGCCCTTCGTACTCACCAGCTCGGCAGGTAGCAAGGTTTCTTCTCTCATCAATAATAGCAGCCGATTCGTAGCAGAAGATAGGAATCTCCAACTCCTCGCCCACACGTTTTGCTAACTCACGAGCCAAAACAGCACACTCTTCGAGAGTTATTCCCGAAACAGGAACTAGAGGGCAAACATCAGTTGCACCCATACGAGGGTGAGCACCCTTGTGGTGACGCATATCAATCACTTCTGCCGCTTTCTTTATTGCTAAAAAAGCTGCTTCCATCACATCCTTAGGTTCACCAACGAAAGTTACAACTGTGCGATTTGTTGCTGCACCTGGGTCTATATCCAGAAGTTTAACACCTTCTACAGACTCTATTTGATCCGTAATTTGGCGAATAACCGCCATGTCGCGACCCTCACTAAAGTTAGGTACGCACTCAATGATTTGTCTTTTCATATTGTATTATTATCAGGTTACTTGCTTATTTCGGCCCTAATATAGTAAATAATTCTCAAGATAATGTTAAATCTTCATTATATAGCTTTCATAATGATAGATAAGATGCTAAGGTTGCTGTTCGTTTATGGTGGTGCTAATTAGTGTTTTAGGGTGGAATTATGAGGAGAGTTGGGCTCACCCGATAAACCATGGGGAAAGTTGTCTTAAATATTTATCTTTGCTGTATGAATACAGAAGGTTTATTGCTTTTGGCGCAGGTTGTTTTACCAAGTGACATATTGAATCGATTTACAATTACTAGAGTTGAGT
>JBOFEN010000036.1:0-7854 GCA_051648105.1 Bacteroidales bacterium | reverse complement strand
AAAGAACTTAGAAATTATATTTGGTGGTATAACAATAAAAGAATTAAACTGAGATTAAAAGGAATGAGCCCGGTGCAATACCGAGCTCACTATAATATAAATTATTAATTTATAGTCCAACTTTTGGGGGTCACTACATAATCTTGATCCCTTTTTTTACATTCTATCTGGCACTTGAATACCTAACAGAGCCATACCTTTACATATCACATCCGCTGCAGACTTAGACAAAGCTATTCTGAAAAGCTTCACATCCAGAACCTCTTCCCTAAGTATGGAGAACTCATGATAAAACTGATTATACTCTTTAACCAAATCGTAAATATAGTTTGCTATTACAGCAGGGCTATACTCCTTACCTGCAGCTTCAACAACTGACTCAAATTCAGAAATCATCTGAATAAGACTTTCTTCTTTTAATGACAAGGCCATACCAACATCAACAGATTTAGGTATTACTAAACCTTGATCCTGCGCTCTTCGAAGAACAGAAGATATCCTTGCATATGTATACTGAATAAATGGCCCCGTGTTACCATTAAAATCTATAGACTCTTTTGGATTAAAGGTCATATTCTTACGAGGGTCAACCTTTAACATAAAATACTTAAGGGCCCCAAGACCTACAACACGAGCAATCTCATAAGCTTCTTCATCTGTACAATCATTAAGCTTACCCAACTCTCTAGAAGTTTCTTTTGCTGTATTGATCATTTCCTCCATTAAGTCATCAGCATCTACAACAGTTCCCTCTCTCGACTTCATTTTACCTTCAGGAAGCTCTACCATACCATAAGAAAAATGGACTAAATCTCTACCCCATGAGAACCCAAGCTTATCTAACAAAATAGCTAGTACCTGAAAATGGTAATTCTGCTCATTACCTACCACGTACACCATCTTATCTATTGGGTAATCATTAAATCTAAGCTTAGCAGTACCAACATCTTGGGTCATGTAAACAGATGTACCATCACCTCTCAATAGCAGCTTCTGATCAAGTCCTTCCCCCTCTAGATCTATCCAAACTGAATTATCCTCTTTTCGATAGCAAACTCCATTAGCCAGTCCCTCTAAAACCTTATCTTTTCCCTCAAGATATGTATCCGATTCGTAATAGATCTTATCGAAATCAACTCCTAACTTCTTGTAGGTTTCATCAAAACCTGCATATACCCAAGAGTTCATAGTTTTCCAGAGCTCTACCACCTCATGGTCGTTAGACTCCCATTTAACTAGCATTTCTCTAGCCTCAGCCATTAAAGATGATTTAGCCTCAGCCTCTTCTTTTGTCAATCCAGATAGTTGCAATTGTTTTAGCTCTTCTTTATAGTGCTTATCAAAAAGAACATAATACTCCCCTACCAAATGATCTCCTTTTTTATTGTTGTGCTCAGGTAACTCCCCATTACCCCACTTTTTCCAAGCGAGCATAGATTTACAAATATGTATTCCTCTATCGTTTACAATATTTGTTTTCACAACATTACAGCCATTAGCCTTTAATATCTCAGAAAGACTATACCCCAACAAATTATTTCTAATATGCCCCAAGTGAAGAGGTTTATTAGTATTAGGCGAAGAGTACTCAATCATAACTAATGGAGAGTCCGAGTTGACTGGCTTAAACCCAAAATCTTTATTTAGGAGTATTTCATTCAATAAAGACAACCAAGCCGAAGTCGAAACCGACAAATTAAGAAAACCCTTTATTACATTGAATCCAACGATTACATCAGTCCTACCTAATAAATATTCACCTATCTGGTTTGCCGTTTGCTCAGGGCCTTTCTTTGAAAGCTTCAAGAAAGGGAAAACAACAAGAGTTAGGTGCCCTTCAAATTCTTTCTTTGTTTTAGAAATCTGTATATTTGACACATCAACACTTTCATTGTAAAGCTCTTTAACAGCTTCAACAACCAAGAGTCCTAATTGCTTATCTATATTCATAATTATTATCTATATTATTTACACTAAAAATCAAAAAAGCGACGAAATCAGCTGAACTGCCAATATTAGGAATACCATAGCCACGGGATAGACAGTTGCATAAGCTACACTTGGCGC
The DNA here is from genome assembly GCA_051648105.1 of Bacteroidales bacterium. Taxonomy (GTDB): domain Bacteria; phylum Bacteroidota; class Bacteroidia; order Bacteroidales; family UBA7332; genus UBA7332. The sequence goes on along the minus strand of JBOFEN010000036.1, from coordinate 5,787 downwards.
TCCAGAGTCAGACATTGAGTCTGCAGCTGCTAAACCAGGAGTACTTGTCATCCCACCTGTAATTACACCCATAAGATCGAGTATATTTACGTTAAACACATATCGCCCTAAAATTGTTGCAACAATCATTGGAACAATCGTAATCGCTACACCTGCGGCAAACATTGAGACTCCACTCTGCATAAAAGTGTCAACTAGACTAACTCCCGCAGAAGTTCCAACACCAGCAAGGAACAATATAAGTCCCAATTGTCTGAGAAGAGAGTTCGCTGTAGATGACATTGTCCAAATAATCGGGCCTGTTTTACCGATAGAACTCAATATTAGAGCAACTAACAATACACCACCAGTCAGTCCTGGTGAAAAACCTACACCAGGTGCGAACTCTAAATTCAATTTCCCAAACAACACACCAAGGACAATACCTGTCGCAATTGGCAAGAAATCAGTATCACTCAAACGTTTTGAATCATTACCCAAAAGGCGTAACACCTCTCTCATATCTTGCTTATGCGCAACCAACGTTAATTTGTCTCCAAACTTAAGAATAAGATCTGGATTAGGAGTTAGGTCTATACCACTTCGTCTAACACGAGTGATTGTACAACGAAAATTCCCCTGAAGATTTATTTGACCTAATCTTTTATTTACAAGTTCCTTCTGTGTTAATAAGCCAGTCTGAATCTCATAATCATCACTCAAAGGCAGGTCGGCCTCAACTCGTTCACCAACTAATAGCTCTATACTTTTGAGTGCCTCATCAGTACCAACCGCTTTGATCATATCGCCACTATATAAAACAGTTTTAGCTCCTGGCATACCTACACAATCCTCATGCATAATACGCGAGACAACAGCACCTGTTGATGTTCTTACTCTCAATTGGCCTATAGACTTATTAAATATATTGCTATTAGCAACCTTAAATACAGCTGTATTAATTGCAGGGTATTTCTGAAGCCTATCGCGCATCATCTCGCGCTCTACCTCTTTAATATTAATTCTAAGAACCTTTGGTAGCAATTTTACAAATAAGATTACTCCTATTACACCAAATGGATAAGCAATACCATAAGAGATTGCAGCTGAATCACCAGCCATCTCTTTAGCAGCAGCTAACCCTGGAGTTGAAGTCAATGCACCAGTAAGTAACCCTACTGTATCAGGCATCGAAAGCCCAAAAATAAACATTGATGCGACAGCAGTAATAGCTGCGGAAATAATTAATAACACAGTAACAATAATAAGAGTCTTCCCCTTTGATCTAAATGACTCAAAGAAACCAGGACCAGCCTGAACTCCGATAGTAAAAATAAACAAAACCATTCCGAAATCTCCTAACTCCTTAGGAACGATTACACCAAAATGGCCAAAGAATAACGCACTAAAGATTACTGCTGATACATCCAAAGATATACCTCCGATACTAACTCGGCCCAACATAAAGCCCAAAGCAATAATAACAAAAAGGGCAAATACAGGTGACTGAAAGATTAATTCAAACATAATAATAAGAGAGATGTTTATCCAAATTTGCGCGAAGATAAACAAAAAAAATGGTACATAGCATTCCCTATTAGAATAAGGACACTATGTACCATTTGATTACTCTTATTTGGAAGAATCACAAAGCTAAATCAGCTCCTGGCTTAAATTTAGCAACCTTTTTAGCTGCGATAACAATTTTCTCTTTTGTTGATGGATTTGTACCAACTCTTTCAGCTCTTTCTGAGACTGAGAATGTACCAAACCCAATAATAGAAATTTTACCTCCATCTTTAAGCTCTGCCGTTACAGATTCAACGAATGCCTCAAGCGCTTTTTTTGAGGCTTCCTTACTTAGGCCAGATTTCTCTGCCATCACATTAATTAGTTCAGACTTATTCATGCTTTAGTTTGATTAATAGTATAATACCAATTGCGCAAATGTATATATTTTTTTATTAAAAAAGGAATTCGCACCTTTTTTTATAAGAGTTTCCCCTCTTTTTATTCCAAAAACATTGGATTAAAATAAATATGGCATACAGATTAACTCATAATGTACTCTTTTTATTGCAAATACTTTCAATATAGAAGAATTATTCGTTTATTTGCCAATATATTTAGAGGTGACAAAATTTAATTATATATACATATGAACGAACTAATGAAATACATTGGTGTAATTATCGCCATTATTGGAGTAGCAATACTTGCAGTGCCTCAATTTATGGGTTCTACAACTAACACTACACTTCTTGCTGGTCTAGTAACAATAGTTTTGGGTATCATAGCCCACATCGTGGTAAACAAGCGATAATCAATCGCAGGTTAGCCTTAAGTAAGAAATATTCATAAGCCCCAAATAGATACGGCAATAAAGCCTTCTATTTGGGGCTTATGAGTTATTACTCGAAATAAACCGAAGATATTAATTCATCTAATACTCCAATGCTCTAGGTAGCTCCTTAGCTTGAGCAACCCACTTCTCCACTTCTGAAAGTACAGGAACTCTTCGTGTCAATTTTCTCTCAGCATTTATCTCCTGCATTTTTGATACTAAATTTGATGGCACACGATGAGAAAGTTCAGGAACTGTATCAACCCCTGAAGCTTCTAATAATTCAGAATACTCCTCCCCAATACCTTTAATACGCATCAAATCAGCCATATTAGCGAACTTTAATATAGACTTTTCATTAATACCTGACAATTTAGCGAGGGATGCCCTATCCGATTTCGTATGGCATTTCTTTAGCAACTCTTCAGTAGTTGAAATGCCTTGCTCTCTAAGCTTCTCACCAATAACAGGACCTATACCCTCAATCTCTTCAATTTTATAACTAGACATAAGGAATAATTTATAAGGTTATACATTAAATACAATGCTCCAAAAGAGTTTACATATTATAAACAGAAAACAAACAAAATGATTATTTGTTCTAGTAATCAAAGAGTTTATTTAGTCAATACCAATATTAATTATTAAATCAAACAAAGCAACAGAGGTAATAACAAAAGGTTATCAGCCACGACTAAATGTTGTTTGTATCTACATTAAAAGTAACCTACATTTGCCTTATCAATAAAAACTAATTATATAAAATATCAAACTATGAAATTTATCACAAACGAGAAGCTTACAATTATCGGAGCAGGAGGTATGATCGGTTCAAATATGGCACAATGTGCCCTTATGATGAAATTAACACCGAACATTTGTCTTTATGATCCATCTGCTCAATTTGTAGAAGGTGTTGCAGAAGAGCTGAAACATTGTGGGTTCAGTGGTACCAATATCACTTGGACAGACAATATTCAAGAAGCTCTAGAGGGTGCTTCTTATGTTGTTTCCTCAGGAGGCGCAGCAAGAAAAGCAGGGATGACAAGAGAAGACCTTCTCAAAGGGAATGCTGAGATTGCAGCACAACTAGGTAAAGATGTAAAAGCATATGCAAAAGACATCAAGCATGTTGTTATTATCTTCAACCCTGCGGATATTACAGGGCTTGTATTCTTGATCCACTCTGGGTTAAAGCCTAACCAAGTAAGCACACTCGCTGCACTTGACAGCACTCGTTTGCAAAACGAACTATCAAAACACTTCAATCTTTCAGCTGATAAAATCACTGGATGCCGTACATACGGAGGTCATGGAGAACAGATGGCTGTATTTGCATCAACAGCTAAAGTTGACCAAAAGCCTCTAACATCACTTATCGGCACTGATGCGTTGACTAACAAGACATGGAGCGAGATCAAGCAAAAAGTAACACAAGGAGGAAAAAAGATCATCGATCTTAGAGGACGCTCATCATTCCAATCACCAGCATACCTATCAATCCTAATGATCGCTGCTGCAATGGGTGACACACCTTTCACTCTTCCTGCTGGTTGTTACATCAAAGATGGTGAGTTCGCAAACATCTTTATGGCGATGGAGACAATCATAAACAAAGAAGGTGTGAACTACACCCCAATAAAAGGAGTTGAAAGCGAGATTGCTGATCTTAAAATAAGCTACGGACACCTATGCAAACTTAGGGATGAAGTTATCGAGATGTCAATCATTCCAACTATTGACAAATGGAAAGAGCTTAACGGCAACGTATAATAGTATTAAGAATTGAGTTAAATAAGAAATAGGAGAGCCTAGTCATAAATACTTAGGGTTTACTGAAAATATCATCCACAATAGCTTTGTCTAACCTGTTGTGGATGGCATATCCTGTTCATTCTTGTTATTATTTTTTCTAGTTCTTGTCTTATCGCTTGAATTATGGTATTTCTAGCTATTAGTTTCAAGACACAAAGAAGCCCTCTTAGGAATCTTTGTAAATTTAGCACGAAGAATCCTACCGCAATCCAAGATTCGGCAGTTTTTGATAACCGTGCTCTAATATCGTTCATGTCATAACGGCGTTTTACAACGCCAAAACTCCCCTCAACTTCATTCCTCTCTCCAGCTGCTTTACGCATTTTTGCTTTATACTCTGGTGTCTTCGACTCTTTAGATGGTCTACCTAATGGTGCACCTACAGCTTCAATTCCGAGCTCCTTCATTAAAGTGCGATTGTGTCGATTCAGGTAAATTTTATCAGCTAAAACTCGATAGGGGTAATAACCATGTTGCGCTTTGTAATTCTCCAAATGAACAGATAAATCTTCCGATTCATTATAGGCATCCCAACTTAAATGGTCAATCCGAGAGTAACCTCTGTCAATACAAACTCCTACCTTAGCACCAAACTCTACTTTGCCTTTACTCTTTCCTCTTACAACGGGGCGAACGTGAGGCTGATGAATACTAACAATTCTATCCAAACAGCTGTTCTTCCGCTCATCATACATCTGCTTTTGTTGGTCGTAGAGTAGTTGAATAACCCAAAAGTATTTTAGCTCAGCTTTTGATAATCTGGAAATTAGAGATGAGTCACTCTCAAGTATAGCGTGAATATAGCCAATATCTCTAAGCAAGTAGGCAAGTTGCTTTCTTAGCCCTTTACGGAGCAACTTCTTGCCTTTTACTTTCTTCTTAATCAAAGAAAGATAATCCCTGCGAGCATTATGACGATACGTTCTAGGCTTGGAAAAAGAAGAAATAGCACATAATTTATCAATCAATTCTTCTGCCTTTTCTCGAGCTGAATTCAGCAAATCTAAATCCGTAGGGTATTTAATCTCAGCATCAAGCACAGTAGCATCTATCTTAATGCTTCCCTTGTGGGTAATGTTGCCAGCTTCATCTTTTTTAATAAAACCATCCTCATCATTATCCTCTTTGGGATTTGTCTCCTCTTCTTTTTTAATCAGAAAAGCAGTCATATCTTCAAATTCTTTTAAGCCGAGTCGTTTGCGAATGTGGACAAATAAACTTGGATCAAAAATCGGTTTATAGGTGTAAACATGCAAACCTAAAAAGTATTGAACATACATATTCTCACGAATATATTCTATGGTATCAATATCAGATAATTTCATGCGATGTTTTACTATTAAGGCACCAATAACAACGCGAGCATCGGTAGATCTAGCACCCATCTTTTGACTCATCTTTTCATTATAAACTGAGCAAAGTTCATCCCAAGGAAGTTCATTGGCTAAACGAACCCATCGGTTGCTAGAATCAAGAGTTGTCTCAAAGGGAGTCTCAAATTCTGTAATACGTAGCTGTTGACTATCTTTATATCTAATCATAATGCAAGGGTTTAAGCCCAAATATACAAAAAAACGTGCACTTGAGCAAAGAAAGACAATCTTATTGATTTGGTAATCAAATAATTAAAACTTATTCAGCAGACCCTA
>JBOFEN010000035.1:0-130916 GCA_051648105.1 Bacteroidales bacterium | reverse complement strand
ACTCAACTCTAGTAATTGTAAATCGATTCAATATGTCACTTGGTAAAACAACCTGCGCCAAAAGCAATAAACCTTCTGTATTCATACAGCAAAGATAAATATTTAAGACAACTTTCCCCATGGTTTATCGGGTGAGCCGCAGTTTGGTTTTGACATATTGAAAGCAAAAGCCCCACTATCACTTAAATAGTGATAGTGGGGCATATATTACATCATCCGTTAAGGATGTATATCTATTTTTCAAAGAAGAACTTATCCTCTCCAAAGGCTGGCTCTAGTTGATCGAACCATGTTGCATCAGCATCGTACTTAGCAAAGAATGGTATACCTACCCATTGTGAGTCGCGACCTTGAAGGAAGTTGAGCACAAACTGCTTCTCTCCATTCACCTGCGTCACACCCAGAAGTTGTATCTTACCAGGGTAAGCACTCATACTAGGGCCTCTAACGGTACGGCAAACACCGCTCACTTGGCTATAAGCATCTCGGAATATCTCCCAACATCTCTCGAGTGGCAACTCAAAGAAGTGTCCTGAGCCTGTATCGCGTGCAATAAACATATAGTATGGTATGCACCCCAAGTCTACTTGTCGGCGCCACATCGTTGCAAATGTTTCCCATGAGTCGTTGATATGCTTAAGCACTGGAGTCTGCGTTCTTATCTGAGCACCTGTTGAACGTATTGCTTTTATTGCATCAACTACCGCTTGAGTGGACAACTCTACAGGGTGGTTGAAGTGAGCTTGAAGTGCAAGGTTCCTTCCTGAATCGACTATTCTCTTAAATAGATCAAGTAGCTCTGCCGAATCTTTGTCTGTAAGGAATCTATAAGGCCAGTATGCAAGAGACTTGCTACCTATGCGTATTGTACGGATATGCTCGAAGCCTTCACCTAGAAGAGGCTCGATATATGCCTTTAGTATAGCAGTACTCATCACCATTGGATCACCACCTGTGAATAATAGATCTGTCACTTGTGGTTGCCCCTTAAGGTATGCATATAGCTTTGCGCTGTCTCTCATCGCAAACTTAAGACCAGCCAAACCTGAGAACTGTGGCCATCTGAAGCAGAAGGTGCAGTAGGCGTGGCAAGTTTGACCTTGAGATGGGAAGAATAATACTGTCTCTTGATATTTGTGTTGAACCCCCTTGAGCTTTTCCCCGTCTAACTCAGGTACATTCTTCTCTTGTCCCGCAGGATTGGGGTTTAGTGTTAAGCGAATAGTCTCAACCAATTTGGAGATCTCCTCTTGATCTGCACTTTGATCGATTAGGGCTTTTACCTGAGCGTAGTGCTCTGGCTTAAGCATCTCTGCGCGTGGGAAGGTAAGCGTAAAGATTGGATCTTCTGGAATGTTGTTCCAATCTATTAGCTCATTCACAACGTAGCTATTCGTCTTAAAAGGGAGAACGCGTCCAACTACCTCTATAGCCTCCAGCTCCTCTTCTCCCAACTGAGCTATTTGAGGTATGTCACGATAGTTTGAGAGAGTGTAAGATTGATATTTTGAGTGCATAAATTTGATAATAAAAGCGTTATGTTTGGCAATATAAGCATTTAATTTCAAAATGGCAACTATCAAGCACTAAAAAGGATAGCCTATTGCGAGGTGAAAACCTAAACCTTTCTTAAATCCATCAATGTTATAATATCCCTTTTTCTGAGCATTTTCATATGGTGTGTGAATACCAATACCTAAGTCGGCACGTACAACAAGGAAGTCTAAGTCATATCTAATACCCAGACCAGTGCCCAGAGCTAGCTGCTCCATAAGGTCGCCAAGCTTGAGTTGACTGCCTGGTCTATTGACATCCTCTTTCAACAGCCATATATTACCAGCATCGAGGAAGAGAGCTCCATAGAGTCTGTACATTATTTTGAAGCGATACTCTAGGTTCATCTCTAGCTTAAAGTCTCCTGTCTGATCGAGGAAGCTATTTGATGTGACTGCCGTTGGGCGGTATGCCCCTGGACCAATAGTACGAATTGTGAAGGCGCGAATACTGTTTGCCCCACCAATATAGAACTGCTCGGTGTATGGCATAACCTCTGAGTTATTGTAGGCATATCCTACACCCACAGCTACTCTAAAGGCTAAGCTATTGCTCTTACCTATGCTCTTGAAAAGTCTGAGGTCAGAATCAACCTTTATAAACTGAGAGTATTCATTGCCGAATATCTTTTTGTCATAGCCTTGCTTGTTACCAAACAGATTCTGTAGGCCATAGATTGCATTACCCGCAGAGGTTACAGTACCAAACCATATCAACTTATCCCTTTTGCTGCGGCCCCAAGTGCCATCGTAACTGATGCTGTAGCTACTAGTCGGGATGAATTGGTTCTTGAATCCAAGAGCAATAGCAGGGTTGGCATTAAGTGCTTCATCAAACTCGCTACTTGTATTTAGCATATAGTTGTAGTTGAGTTTAAATGGTGTGAAGGAGTGATACCAGTTTGCCGATGTTTGGAAGTCATACTTGAAGGATGCCCCTAGTGATATCATTTTATAGAATCTAGCTCTATTTAAGAAGTCTTCACTTAGCTCTATCGTTGTTTTTGTTGAATATCTATAGTCCTTCTGCTTTATGAATCCGGGTAAAAGTATGCGTGGATAGGCCAACGTACCACTGAGCTGAAACTGGTATGAATTCATCAGAGAGTTCGCTCCTTCTACTTGTCTGCTGTTTCCAGTTTGCCACTCATAGCTACCATTGACTTTTAGCCCAAGAGTCTCACCTCCTCTGAAGATGTTTCTCCAAGTAATCCCAAGGGCAAGACCAGGTCCAATCTGTTCGTTTGACTTTCGGGTAGCATTAAGCTCAAGCTCTACCTCTATGGGTGTGTCCATGAGAAGATCGACCTTCATGTCTATGTTATTGCTATTTCCAATGGAGTCGCCAAAGAACTGAAGGTTTACGCTTTTGAATGCATTTAATCTGTATAGGTTCTGAAGCGTTCTCTCTTGCTTATCTTGGCTATATAGTTCACCCTCTCTCAAGAGAATTGCCTTGTTAAGAACGGAGCCTCTAACTTGTCTCTTGTTTTTATAGTGGTAATTGAATCTGCCAGTAAAGAGAGAATCTGGAGTAGGACCAAATTCTCTTGCGTGGAGATATAGATCAATCTTACCAACATTGTAAGTCTGCAAAAGGTTATCGCCAATAGAAGTCTTCCTTACTTTGCGTAGTTGAGCCTTCCCTTCAACCTGTATTGTATCTGCTAGATACTCGATATAATCAGGTCGATAGAAATAGTACCCACTATTGCGCATCTCATCAGATATTCTATCTAACTCCTTCTCAAGTGTAAAGACGTTGAAGTTCTCTCCGCTCTTTAGTAGAGAAGCACCTTCCGCTTTGATAATTGCTGAGTCAATAGGTTGAGCTGAGTTTACATACTCAATTGAATCGAACTTTACAGGATCTGTAATATTAACTAAGTATGAAACCTTAGCCTTACGAGGATTCTTTTTATTGGGGATTATCTCCTCTGTTACAGTTGATCCAAAATGCCCATAATCTTGTAGCATATTCTCCACAACCTTGCCTCTAATCTCGGGATTAACAGATGATAGCAGAACAGGGTCCTTGGCCAATAGGCCATAGAGCCACTTTTTCACACCCTTTTTCTCTGTCTTAAGATAGTTCCAAGCCCATAATCCCATAGGGAAAGGCACACGTATTGAGGAGCTCCCCAGAAAAGAGTTGTTGGGAGCAACCGCTAGCGGAGAGGTAAGCGAAGCATTTAGCTCCTCGTCAAGCTTTAGATCTTTTGGTTTCTCTACTTTTAGCTTCTTAATCCCAGTGTATAGTACCTCGCCCTCGGGCAGGTTCTTTGTAGTAGAACATGCCGCGAGGATTAGAAGTGATAGCACTAGGCTAATTCTGTGTAGTATCTTTTGGTTTCTCTTCATTTCTTCTTGAGTTTCTAAATTTGAAGATGTTCTTCAATCTATATAGCTTGCGTTTCATTGTTAATGCCAGACCTGTCTTTGTGATCTTACCCTCTAATACGTTGTCGTAACCTGTATGGTAGAAGAGTTTTGCAAAGAGGAATTGTCTTCTGTCAAGTGCGTACTCGAGAGATAGGTCATCGATGAAGCTTTGATCTTGTTTGACACTTGGGTCATCCCCCGTGGATACTCGACCTCCTACATTGATCTTGAATCTATCATTGAATAGTCGTTTTGAGAACTGAACGGTGTAGTCTGTTCTTTTTGTACCACTGGATGCTTGGTCCATATTGTCAATACCGAAGTTTAGATCTACGCCTTTGAGGCTGTTTCGAGCCCACTGGTTCATCTGCTTCTCAAGGAATCCCTGTACGGCAGATGAGGACGCACTCTTAGTATTAAAGCCCGAGAGGTTATAACTTCCATATAGAATAAGGTTCATAGCCTCTTTGCTTCTCTCCTCTTGAGTGAGTGAGGTTAGCCTATTCTGTATGGTTAGATCCTCTGGCGAATCAAGGTCGAAGACAATAGACATCTGGTTTAGTGGTTTCTCAATCCTGACTATCGCATCGAAGTTTACACTTCTGGAGTTATTACTCTCATCAGTCACTGAGGCTCTAATACGCTCCTTGGCCGTGAGATTAAGTATTGGATTTGTGAGATCACCATTCCACTCCACCTTACTCCCTTCTACTATCTTAAATAGTTTCTCTCCGATTACAGGTAGGTCATATCTAACATTACCACCAGTCAGTGTGTAGCGCCCAGTCATACTATTTACCCCTTCGCGATTCATCAGGTAGGATAGTGTACCACCACCCTCAAGATCAACTCTATCATTGCCACTTTCACTTAGGTTTATAGCAAGCCTAACAGTTGGTGCAACATTGACATTGAATAGTAGGTCTAAGCCCTCAAGCTCATTTAACTTCTCGCGGTTGCTGTATCTTACAGTCGTTGTATCAGCAAAGTTCACAAAACGAACTAGCTCGTCTGTCTTATTTGATACGCTAACTCCCATATCCTGCATCACATAGGTGAGGTCTGTTTGGTTAAGAAGGTTTAGAGAACCTGTAACCGAGAGCTTCTGAAGTGTACCTTGTATGAGTGTTGATAGATCAATAAACGCCTTACCGTATACCATTGCACCTTTACGTTTAGGTGCATCAAGCAATTGGAAGTTGTTGGCATCTAATCGCAGGTTGGTTTGTATGTAGTCTAGATTGCGGAAGTCTACATTACCGTTTAGGCGCAGTGGTGGGTTCTTTCCCGAGAATAACTTATATTCGGTAAAGTTCACACGGCTATCCTTGATATTAACTCTCTGAGAATCTAGAGCAAAAGTTGTGCTTATAGGCAGTAGGTTGAGCTGTGTCTGTTCGAAAGCGAACTCTCCATTTATTATAGGTGATGATCCACTCTGGTTCATCGATAGAGCTCCTTTTAGGAAACCACTTAGCTCAGCCATACCAGGAGGTATGAACGGATTGATACTCTTAAGTGGGAAGCTAGGAACTCTAATGTCTAGTTTTGTACTCTCACTAATATCACCTCTAATTATTGCTGCCTCGATATTGTCTATGAATAGGGATGTTTCTAGTGTCTGCTTCTTATCAGCCCCTGTAACATAGTTGACTTGAACCTTTAGGTCACCCACACGTTGGCGTTCGTAAATGAATTCGCCTATTCCAAAGCTACCACTTGTGCTCATTCCCTCTTTACCTGAGCTCAATAAGAAGCTACTAGCTACAGCACCATCCATATTTGGGAAGTATGGGATGTAGTCAGATAGCTTAGAGAGATCAATTCCATCAACATCTAGTGCTACAACTTGGTTGCCATCCTCTCCAACCCTTACTGGTGTTAGCCTAATCTTTGCAACATCACCGAGAAGTTGAAGGTTACCATTTATTCGCATGTCTTTGTCTATAGTGATATAGTTATCACTATTTAACTGCCAAGGTGCAAATCCAATAATAGGCTCTTCAGGGAAGAAGCTGAGTGTAACTTTCTCTCTCTCAATCTTAGCTCTAACGCCAAGATCGACACCCATTCGAGAGTCATAATTGCGCTGTTGTACTCGCGCCTCAGCTTGATTGTTCTCCAACCATCCTATAGCATCTATTCTCATAGGTACATTTGGGTGGTTCTCCCTATTGGACATTCGAGAGTTGAAGTTAATACGACTACTGTCCTGAGTCATATTTAGGGTAAGAGAGTCAACAATCGACTCCTTATTTCTTAGCCCAAGCATCTGGCTAGTTAAGTGAATACCTCTAAAGGCAGACGTCCCTCCCTCTATGCTTATAGAGTCTATGGTTTGATTGTCCTGTTTGAGGAAGTTGTTTAGAAGATTTCTCTTTCCACTCTTAAGGGAGAAATCTACTGTAGGCAGTTCATTCTTTATCTTAGCTAGGTCTAGTTGAAGATCCTTTTGTTGCTCAAGAAGTACATTCGTCAGACGCTCCATAGAGGCCATAATTGACTCAAGTGACTCTTTTGCATCAAGATTAACACGAAGATCTCCTGATCTTAGTGCAACTTTGAATAACGAATCTTGATTTGTAGCTTGGAATGTTAGCTCTCCTGGCTCATATGATTTAGATATAAGTAGCAGTCTGTCTATTGCAACATCTCCAGAGGTTGTGAATGCTTGCTTTAAATCATAAGCAAAGTTTGCCCGTGTAGAAAGGGCTGTTGTAAGTGGTGTCTCAGAGAAATGAAGTGCTTGTAGATCTAGGTTCTTAAGCTTACTCTCGAGATCTAGAATTACTCCTGACTTATGAATCTCACCTTTAACATCTAACATTAAGTCAAGTTCACGATTTGGAGACACGAGAAGAGCCTTGAAGTTTGACTCAAGTAACGATGCGTCAAGCGTAATGTCTCTGTATGGGTAGTTGCGATAGTCAAATCTGCCTATCTTAGAATTTAGTTCTAGTACTGTTTTGGGACTAAATGGATCGAACCCTTTTCCTATTGCCTTGATGTTTGCATCAAAGAGGCCTAATGAATCTGTTGGTAGGAATTGTGCTAATGAGAGTGTGTCTGCGATTAGTAATACCTCATACTGTTCGTGTTTTAGGTCAATACTACCATCTAGCTTTACCCTTCCATTTGGAGTAATCAGTGCTATATCTGGGGATATAGCTCCTTGGAGTGCTTTTATCTCTGCACTCATCTGCATATTGTCAGGAAGAGTTAAGCTTTTAGAGATAGAGGTGGGTAGTAGTTCTTTAATAAGTGCCCCCCTCTGACTGCTAAGTTTTAGTTTGAGATCTGCTGACAATCTATCAGGATCTACAATATTGTCAACCCATCCCGACCCATTTAGGGAGTATAAATTGGGATATCCGGAGGAGAGTTGAACTATCTCCACCCTATTATTACGTCCCTTTAATATTGCCGAAAAAGATAGCTCATCATTATCTTTTGATTTTGTTTGACTAGGCAAATCACCTGCTAATAGCCTTATATCCTCGGGATGTAGCCTTACATCGAGCTGCGCAAGCAGATTCTCGAGAAAGAAGTCATCCTTTTTCATCTGCCATCTTAGTTGCACACTAGTGCTTAAGCTACTTCTTGAACTCTCTATAGACAATCCCTTTATATCTACAAGCTGATCTTCATAGTGTATATCTCCAACACCATTTTTGAATTTAAGGTGTGGAGTCAAATCAAACGCAAGATCCTTTATCTGAAGTAATGCTTTGCTACCTACATTTAGTATTGAGTCTGCTTTTATATTTATGTTTCTAACAAATAGATGGTTTGGATTAAATCGCCCAGAGTCTTGCTCAACCTTACCTATATGCATCTCAAAATCATTATCTTCAATTGAGATCTTATTTAGGTTGACAATCCAAGGTTTGCTTGGCTGCACATCTACCACATCAACACTATTTGAAGTGGTATCTCCAGAAGTTGACTCTGGCATAATAATACGGTAACTTCCTCTGTCTAATCTTACTTGCTGAAGAGCAACATTCTGATTAAAGAGGTCTATATCCCCTTTACGGGCAACACCCTCCTTTATAGAGACCTCAGCAATTAGATCTGTAGTTCTATCATCGAAGCAGAAGTTTATATCTCGAAGTAATATTCTGTTAGAAATCAACCTCCATGCAATAGGCTCAGAAGTGGTTGTGTCGATAGGTGATGGCTTTAGCATTGTAAAGCGAATATCCCCACCACTTATGAGTGTTTGACTCATGTCTACAGATTGGCTCTTGAGGTCAACTTCATAGTTATTTAAACGCAGCTTATCTAATCTACCTTTTAATGAAATAGTTTGCGCTGAGTCTTGATAGTTAAGTTTTACTCCCTGAAGATTGACACTCTTAATCTCGACTTTCATCCCTATTAGTGGTAGAAGTTTAAGATCAGCATTAAAGCTCTCAGCACTAAAGATTGTATCTTGTGCTGTGCTAAGTGCTGTGCTATTCTTAATCTCTAAAGTAAGAGGAAAACGCAAACGTAACTTATCGAGTGTAATCTTATATCCACTAGCATCACTAGCAACCTTTTCTATAGTGCTAACAGCCATATCCTGCACGAACGGCATATACAGCGAGATTGATAGTATTAAAAATAGAGCTAGGTAGACTAGCAGGATCCATTTGATCCAAATAAAAACTTTTTTCATTCACCCTTTTTTGTAAAACAAGTTGCAAAAGTAGTCACCTTCTTTGATAAATTAAACGAGTATCAGAAAAGAAAGGTTCATTATCGTACAATTTCTTAATCTGATTATAAAAAAATAGAGCTATCTTTGTAATAGAAACATCATTAAGATCATCAGCTCCATGAAATTTAGATCTACTAGAGTGATTGCTGCCATTGAGGCTATTAAGCCCCTTTTTAGCAGTTTTATTAAGAGACGTAATAGTGATAAGTTTATGATACTTTTCTCTATCTCATTCTTCATATGGCTCTCTTTCTTCGATGAGGACAACTTTTGTAGAAGATTCTCAATGTGGAATGAAATTAAGTCTCTAGAGAGTGATCGTCAGGAGTTACTTGAAGAGATAGAAAGCTCACAAGCTAAGCTTGAGAGACTACACTCTGACGTAGAGACCCTCGAGCGATATGCTAGGGAAGAGTATCTACTGAGAAAGAAAGATGAGGATATTTTTATTATCGAATAACTACAACACACAAGAATGTTCAAAAGATTTTTATTCCCAATATCAGCACTAATGGTACTATTTTCTAGTGGTACATACCTAATCAAATGGGAGGCTACTCCTTATATATTTGCAGTTGGGGCTGCCGGGGTTGCTGTATCTCACCTTACAAATAAATACAAAGGTACTAACCTTAGAAAGAAACGACTGCATGGGACTCTTGGCCTTGCTGGTCTTATACTAGTATTATCTTCATACTTTATGTTTAAAGGCATGTCTGAATGGATAATATGCCTACTAATTTCAGCAGTGCTACACCTATATGTATCATTCGTTATGCCCTCAGATAATTAATCTATAAAGCTGAACACCATAATAAAAGCGACAATCGAACAGTACTGTTCGATTGTCGCTTTTATCTTTTTATTGCGAGAAGAATATCAAAAAGACACCTATAAGTATTCCTTAAAAGTTAAACATTACAGCAACAAAGCATTTTAAAGTTAATTTGACGACACAACACTTTCTAATTGTCTACTAAAAATAGAAGCTTTTTATTGTATGGATTAAAAAAAATACTATTTTCGCACCGTAGAGGTTCAATTAACAGATAGTACAAATGTAACTCTACATCAAACAAAAAGAAACCAAATATCAATCCATAAAACTGATCACCTATGAAGAAGCACAATTTCTTTGCTGGACCATCAATCTTGAGCCAGCACACAATCAAAAGTACAGCAGAAGCAGTTCTTAATTTCGAAAACACTGGCCTTTCTATTCTCGAGGTTTCTCACCGCGAGAAAGAGTTCGTAGCTGTTATGGAGAATGCAAGATCTCTAGTTAAAGAGCTTCTTGATGTTCCTCAAGGCTATCAAGTTCTTTTCCTTGGTGGTGGTGCTAGTCTTCAATTCTGTATGGCACCTTTCAACTTCCTTGAAAAAAAGGCTGCATACACAGAGACAGGTACATGGGCTGCCAATGCAATCAAAGAAGCTAGATACTTTGGTGAAGTTGAGGTTGTAGGTTCATCAAAAGACAAAAACTTCTCTTATATACCAAAAGGATATACTATCCCTGAAGATGTTGACTATTTCCACTACACTTCTAACAATACAATATTCGGAACACAAGTACACCAAGACCCAGACGTAAACTGCAGAATGATCTGTGATATGTCATCTGATATCTTCTCAAGACCAGTTGATGTATCTAAGTATGACCTTATCTATGGTGGTGCTCAGAAGAACCTAGCTCCTGCTGGTGCAACAATCATCATTGTTAAAGAAGATGCTCTTGGTCGCGTTACTAGACCGATACCTACTATGTTGGACTACCGCACACATATCAAAGGGGAGTCTATGTTTAACACTCCTCCAGTACTTCCTATATACTCAGCGATGAAAACTCTTGAGTGGTACAAAGAGCTGGGTGGTATAAAAGTTATGCAAAAGATGAACGAAGATAAAGCTGGACTTCTTTACGACGAGATCGATCGTAACCGTCTTTTCCGCGGAACTGCAGCACTAGAGGATCGTTCACTTATGAACATCTGTTTCGTTATGAACGATGAATACAAAGAATTAGAAGCTGAGTTTGGCAAGTTTGCTAAAGATCGTGGTATGATGGGGCTTAAAGGTCACCGTTCTGTCGGTGGATTCCGTGCATCAACATATAATGCCCTTCCAATTGAGAGCGTAAAAGCTCTTATTGATACAATGCAAGAGTTCGAACGTAAAATCTAAAACTTTAAAATACCCATGAAAATATTAGTAGCAACTGATAAGCCTTTTGCTCCTGTTGCCGTGAATGGCATTCGTGAGATAATCGAAGGAGCTAATATGGAGCTTGTCCTCTTAGAGAAGTATACACAGAAGCAACAACTTCTTGATGCAATTGCAGAGGTTGACGCTGTTATCATACGTAGTGACATCATCGACAATGAAGTCCTTGATGCTGCAAAAAAACTTAAGATCGTTGTTCGTGCTGGTGCAGGTTATGACAATGTTGATCTAGCATCTGCTACTGCTCATAATGTTTGCGTTATGAACACCCCAGGTCAGAATGCAAACGCTGTTGCAGAACTTGTTTTCGGCATGATACTCTTCCAACTAAGAAACCACTTCAATGGCACTTCTGGTTTTGAGGCTATGGGTAAGAGCATTGGACTGATGGCTTATGGCAACGTAGCTCATAATGTAGCTCGTATTGCTCGTGGGTTCAACATGACTATCTACGCTTATGATCCTTTCCTTACTCGTGAAAAAATAGAGGCTGAAGGTATCATCTATTGCGAAACACCAGCTGAGCTATTCGAGAAATCACACTTTGTTTCTCTGCATATCCCTGCTACTCCTCAAACTAAAGAGTCTATCAACTACGAATTGGTATCTAAAATGCCTAAAGGTGGAATGTTGATAAACACAGCTCGCAAAGAGGTTATCCATGAAAGTGAACTACTTCGCATCATGGAAGAGCGCAAAGACCTTAGTTACGTTTCTGACATAGCTCCAAGCAACGCTGCTGAGTTCTCTGAAAAAGTGTCTGGTCGCTTCATGTTCACTCCTAAAAAAATGGGAGCACAAACAGAGGAGGCTAATATCAATGCTGGGCTTGCCGCTGCTAAACAGATTGTAGGATTCATCAACAATGGGGAAGAAAAATTCCGTGTAAACAAGTAGATGATAATCAAAACACTATAACCAATTTTTAAGTTTGAGTAGTAATAAGCTACATAAATAGATAGTAATTATATCGTATATATAATTTTTTCTACTATATTTGTACTCAGTATTACTACCCAAACTTGGAGGGATGGGTGAGTGGCTGAAACCACCAGTTTGCTAAACTGACGTACTGGAAACGGTACCGGGGGTTCGAATCCCCCTCTCTCCGCAAAGCTCTCGAAGATCAATTCTTCGGGAGCTTTTTGTTTTTTACATCTGCAAAGTAATAGTACACTCTTTGGCTAATGGCTTAATAGCCATTAGCCAGTGGATAACTATCGTATAGGATTAGTAGTTAACAACCTCTCCTCAATTTAACAAGTTACTATTAACGAAACAGCAAAATGCCCTCACAGAGTCTTAATTTTAGTGATTTCTATCTACATGATAAAATTCACACGCGAGATTAACACAAATACCAAACTATCAAAGCAAACCTATACACCAATAATAGTCAAAAGTAAATTCCACAGGCATTAACTGTTAAACCCATCCCAATATAGGTTTACAAAACAGATAAAGAACTCTGTGAGTTTCTCAACAGTGGCTGTTGAATAGATTTTACAAAAACAGCAATAATAGGGGTTCAATATAGGGCAAAATATAGGCAGTAGCATTTATTATAAATGCTACTGCCTATATATGTATTGAAATATTATTGGCTATCGGATAACCTTATAAATAAGACTCAATTATTCGACAGGGTTGGTATTATCACCTGGTCATTCTCTATTGATATATTATAGTATCCTATAGATTGGTCTAAGTCAAAGGTCAAAGGAACAATCCTCGTTCTGCGAGGGGTAACCTGAGTGTTACTATAGTGAACATGATATACGTAATATGGTCTATTATTATAGTAGAATAGATCACCATGTCCAGCTCCATTCTCACCAACAGTTGTTCTATGTATGATAGGATTGTTATCTGATTTTACCCATGGACCAAAAGGTGATGTTGAAGTAGCATAACCGACACCATAATCAACACTCATAAAGTGGTTTGCCGAGTATAACATATAGTATTTACCATCCATCTTCAATACTGTTGGTCCCTCCATTATAGGGGATGATGGGTAGCTTGGGGTGTTTTCCCAATCTTGTGTATTTGAGAAGCATTTAGTGAGTGTCTCAAGCTTCATCTTTCCCGCCTTCAAATCATATTCAGCTACCCATAGATAGTTTCCATTATCGAACCTAACATGATAGATATAACTCTTTCCATCTTCGTCTGTAAAGATAAAGGAGTCAATATTCTTTTCCGAAGAGTCTATAGGAGCGATAGAATCTTGTGTGTATGGACCAAGAAGGTCGTTAGAATATGCGACTACTGTCTGCTCATCTGCAGTATATGTAAGCGCAAATCTACTATCGATCTTTAATATCTGAGGAGCCCAAAACCCGTTTGTTCCGAATGATCTTCTATTTGCCCCATAAAGTATCATACCAGAATCCGCCTTTGCTATTGGACTCCACTCTTTAAGGTTATCTGACTCTAGGAGAGAAAAACCTAGTGGCTCACGATTTCGTGTTCCACTCATGTATAGTTGGTTATTCTCTACAAAGATAGTAGGATCTGCAAAGAATATCTCCTGAGGCTGTGGCTTCTCAGCACAGCTAACCATAAGGGACGTAAGAGCTAACGTCAATATGGTTGACTTTTTCATTCTAATTATCATTTGATTTATATTAAGCTTATTTAGTAGAGAACTTATATATACATGTATGTGTATAGGTCTCATTTGGAGTTAAAATTGTAGATGGGAACTTTGGATTGTTTGGTGAGTCAGGAAAGTGCTGTGTTTCCAGAGCAAATGAACCTCGGTAGTCATAACTACCACTAGCCTTTGCTTTTGTTTTACCATCAAAGAAATTACCTCCATAGAACTGAAGACCAGGTTCCGTTGTCCAAACCTCCATATATCTTCCACTCTCTGGCTCTAGAATGGATGCTGCGAACTCTATATCTGATTCTGAATTTCTATTTAGGACAAAGTTGTGATCATATCCGCCTCCATAGGTCAACTGTTGTGATTCACTATTTACTCTATCTCCTATTGTATGAGGAGTTCTAAAATCAAAAGGTGAGGATTCAACTGAAATATTATCGCCAAGAGGAATTAACACACTATCAATAGGTGTGAACATATCTGCATTAATTGTCAAGATATGATCATTTACAGTTCCATTGCCCTCTCCCCTTAAATTAAAGAAGGAGTGGTGTGTTAAATTTATTGGGGTAGCTGCATCTGTTTTTGCGCTATAAGTGATTATGAATTCATTAGAATCAGTTAGTTCATAGTTCATATGTACATTTAAATTCCCTGGATAACCCTGCTCCCCATCTTTTGAAAGATAGGAGAAGTATAGCTTATTATTAGTTACCGAATCAACATTCCACACAACCATATCGAACCCCTTATCTCCACCATGAAGTGATTGACCATTATTGTTAATAGGGAGATTGTACTCTTTTGAGTCTAGAACAAACCGACCATTAGCTATTCTGTTACCATACCTACCTATCGTAGCCCCAAGGAATCTCTCGCCCTTGTTATCTATGTATTTTGATATAGAGTCATAACCAAGAACAACATCCGAGAAGTTCCCATTACGGTCAGCGACCCAAAGGTTTACTACGCGAGCACCAAAGTTTGTTACCTGCATGGTCATACCACTCTTATTTGATAGGGTATATAGATCGACTGGCTTATTATCTATGGTTGTTTCAAATTGAGTTTTATCTATAAGTTTAATGTGATCCTGCCTACTATCTTTATTCTGGCAAGAAACAAGCACTAGAGTTGCTAATAAAAAGCTATGTATTTTCATCTTATTACTGTTTTATCTATTTGTAGTATATTGAAGCTATCTCTTAACATTCTCTGGATTCTTAGAGAATATCTGATAAACTCTTTTCATATCGAATTTAGGGGTTCTATCATAGAATAGTACTCCATTCTCTTCTTGCTCTACATCTGTTAATTGAGTGTAACAATAACCCCATACATGTTCCGCGAGTGAAAGTATCGCATCTACTTGTGACTCTAGGCGAGAGAGAAACTCCTGCTCCGTTTTAGGTGTATTGCCATATCCCCACGATTGTATATCTTTTGAATTAGGAGACCACTTTATTCCCCCAAATTCATCAATTAGATATGGCATCTTTTTATCATATTCTGGAAAGGGATAATGTAAAGACTCTGATGGATTATTGAAGCCTAAATTGTGCTGCCCACTTGTGAACTTATCATTTGGAGTGGATTGAAACACTCCATTGTGATATATTTGCTTGATGAGCGAGTCTGCCTCTTGCTCATAATTATGAACAGACCATATATCAGTTTTTATATGTACACCTCCGCTCACAGTATTTACAGGGCGAGTTCTATCTAGATCTTTTGTCAGATCATATATATCAGATACAAGTCTTGCATATTGAACTCTATCAGGCCACCAAGACTCATTCATTGGTGCCCAGATAATAATTGAAGGGTGATTAATATCTCTGGTCAATATTTCTTTCCACTCAACAAGGAAATTACGAGCCGTAATTGGGTCATTACAATCCATCCCCCAACTAGGAGCCTCTCCCCAAGTTATATATCCTAACTTATCAGCCCAATAGTGGTATCTCTGCTCAAATACTTTCTGGTGAAGACGTGCACCATTGAAACCAGCTTCCTTACCTAGCTCTATGTCTCTTCTTAGATCATCATCAGTTGGTGCTGTCCATACTCCTTCTGGATAAAAACCTTGGTCAAGAACTAGACGTTGATAATATGGTCTATTATTTAAGTATACCCTATTGCCTTTAATGTCAACTTTTCGCATTCCTGCATAAGAGTATACGTGATCAATAATGCGATTATTATTATCTCTAACAATAAACTCAACCTCATATAGTGTTGGAGACTCTGGACTCCATAGTCTCATATTGTTTATTGGTAAAGTAACTGTTGAGATATTTGATGTTGAAACCCTTTTCTTTGCAATAACTTTACCCCCATCTTTGACTTGAACTTCCATTGTGTTATCACCAATAGAGTAATATTGAGGTTCAATAACTAACTGTTTCTGATCAATATCTGTTAGCATCTTAACTCTTTTAAGAGCCTGCGGATCTATAGCCTCAAGCCAAACAGATTGCCAAATACCAGTAGTACGGGTATAGTTACATCCCCATGAGTTTGCACGTAGAGACTGCTTGCCCGCACTTTGATTTAGCCCTCTTAGATCACTACTTGCCTTAACAATCAAATCATGATGATTCCCTATGGTTACATAGTCAGTAATATCTACATCGAATGATGATGACCCACCGAAATGGCGTTTAAGAAGCTTACCATCTAGGTATATCTCAGACTCATAATAGACAGCTCCAAAATTCAGAAGAACTCTCTTTTGGTACCATGAGTGAGGTATTTGTATCTTTTTATGATACCAGATAGTATTAATAAAGTCTTGGTGATTAACTCCAGACAATTTACTCTCTGGAGCAAAAGGAACAATAATCTTATCCTCAAAACCTTTAGAATTAAAATAGTGCTTCTGTTCACCGCTCTGAGTAAAGTCGAATATATAGCTCCACTCGCCATTAAGAGTAATCCACTCCTTTCTTTCAAACTGTGGTCTAGGGTATTCACTTCGTGGCACATTGTTATCTTGTGAAAATAGATTAAGCTTCAATAGGATGAAAGTCAATATTATTAATAGAGATCTCATAGATTATAGATTGGGGTATTTAACTCAAGAAGTGAGTTTAGTTATTAATAATATTAGAATCTAGGTCTAAATGATGATAGTGAAGGAGTCTGATTAATAACATAAGGCCATCCGTATTTATCCCAATTGATTTGATCAAGCATAAGAACACGTCCATTGGGATCTTGTAGGTCAACGGCATGATATAGCAGCCAATCATTGCCATCTTTATCACTAATAATTTCTGAATTATGACCATTGCCAACAAATCTATTATTCTTGGCGATGACTATCTCATGATTGTTGTCCAACATCGATTGGCCACTCTTATCAATATATGGCCCTTTAAGTTCTCTAGAGCGCCCAACAACTGTGGTATATGTGCTCTTTTCACCCTCACAGCATGTACCTATAGATGCAAATAGATAGTAGAATCCATCTCGTTTGTGAATATAGGTTCCCTCATATGCAGTACCAGCCAATAGGAATTTCTCTGCGCCATCTTTTATAGATAATCCATCGCTATCTAGCTCTATGCCATAGATACCTCTAAAGCTACCCCACATTAGATATTTATATCCATCGTCTTCAATGTAGAATGGATCTATAGAGTTCTGAACTCCAATCTCATTACTTCTGAATAGTTTGCCTTGATCCTTAAATGGGCCCTCTGGTCTATCTGCTATTGCAACTCCAATCCCACAACTCCACTCACCACCCCATACAGACATAGAGTAGTATAGAACATATTTATTATCTATGAAGTTAATATCTGGAGCCCAGATACCTCCATCGGGCTCAAAAGATGGCCTAGATTCATCAGTGAATGCTGTTCCTACACTATACCAAGTTATTAGGTCCTTAGATCTCAGAATAGGAACATTCCTAACATCTTCGGTAGCATAAAGATAAAAGTAGCCATCTTTAGCCTCTATTATTGTAGGATCAGGAAGACTTGATGATACTACTGGATTACTATATTTTTTTGAATTAGCAGACTCTTTTGCACCCTCTGTAGCTGAGTTACAGCTACAGAGAGTTACTATAAGAGCAAATAACAATACTATATTACTCATAATACCTATATCTTATTTCTTTTTTGGCAATAAAAACTTCTCGGCTCTTCTAGGAGTCAAAAGCTCCCAAAGAGAGGCAACTGTCCATCCTGGAGCAAAAATATCATTGTAAAATCCTTTACCATTCTTACCGTAATCCCAATTAGTATGCTGTACTACTTCAGGATAGTACCCAACTTTAGCGATATCAAATCTGCTATTTTGTGTTGGCATCAACTGAAGCATAGAACTCTTGATTATCTCTGAAAAATGGTAGAACCTTGGATCATTATACTCTTTTGACAACCATTCTATAACATCTGCAAACTCAAAGATGAAGACATCAATATGGTTATTTTCTACCGAGACATTACCCCATCCACGTGATTTAAAGTTTACATCTCCAAGCATCTGCCCTTTTGCAAAAGGCACATCCCACATATAATACCACGACATTGCAAAATAAGAAGCTTTCCTGGTCAACTCTGTATAGTGCTTGCGCTCTTCACCTTTAGTGGCTAATGCTAAATAGTATGTAGCAGTAGCTGCATACAATGAAGCCTCTTTGTCCTCGCAGTTGGCATCTAGAGTAGATGAGAAGTAATCTGATTTTGATATAAGCGCTCTCTCTAGGTACTCACCTGTTCTTTTTGCTGCCTCTAGATACTTTTTATCATTAAAGTATTTGTAAGCCATTACTAACGGAAGAGTTGCAGAAGGAGTACTGCCTCCTGTTGGATCAATTAATGATAGTTTATCATCAAATTTTCTAGGGAAGCTACCATCTGCATTCTGCAGTTTGATAAAGTTATCTAATACAAGCTTTATCTTTGACTCCCACTCTTTATTTACTCCTCCTCTTTGCTTCTGATAATTAAGATAATGAAGCATTGCAAATACTCCTTCTGATTGTCTTCTAATACTATACTCCGCAGGCTCAGTATTATGAGTATAATCTACAAACTCCCTAAATAATCCATTTGGCGTGAAGCCTTTCTTAAGATAGCTATCAAATATAGAGTTCGCATTTTCTACTAAATCACTCCTATTTAGACTCTCACCATACTCTAATGCATTAAAAGCATTCAACAAAACGCGCCCAACAAATCCGACTTCAACAGATCCAGTGCTATTACAGTCATCAGTTCTCATATGAACCCCTGAATAGTAATTAAGATCATCTGTTGACACATAACTCTCAACAAAGAAATTGGACAATATAGACTTTGCCTCATCTGCTGTATATTGACCCTCAAGCTTGGTAGGGCTTAACTTATCATATGAATAGTTCCATACCTCTTCTACGAACTTAGCATAATCGGTAGCTTTTCCTTGCATTACCTCCCAAACGAGTGTTCTAGATTCACCAGCTTTAAGATGTTGAAACATCATTGACTCGGGATCTAATGTTAATTTTCTAACATAACTCTTAGGAGCTTCATGAGCTGGATATCCAAATGCTAATGTAGAGATCCCATCATGACTCTCAAAACCAGTATAACCAATAGATGTTCTATTATCTAAAATAGCCTCTCCGGACTTAAGAGCCGAAAGAGCATCACTTTGAAAATCATCTACACGAATAACAGAACAATATTCTCCACTCTTTTCACTATAAATACCAGTCAATGGCACACTCAATCTATCCTCTCTAACTCTCCAATCTTGGCTAGTATGAAATGAAGGAGCCTCCTTAGGTGATCTCAAGTTCTTTCTGTACCAAAAGCCTGGCATATAGAAAAGACAATCATCATGATTAACTCCTGCAAATTGATATAACTGTTGGAAATTCAACCAAACATCCTCATTAGCCTTGAGTGTTGTTGTTATCAATAGTCTTCCATCACTCTCTGTAGTCTTTTGATTAATTGAGAGAGGCAAAGATCTTGATTTGCAATAAAGCACACCCTCCTCATCCTCGTGTAAATCAAAAAGATCTGACACATTACCTGGCCTTTTAAGATAGATCATATTTGATATGTTACTACTCATATTTGATGCACTTATTCCACATAAAGTAGTAAGTGCTACTATTGCTAGAGCTATTCTCTTCATATTTACCGTCAATTAATTAAATAATATTTTCATCCAGCTACATGGTATACTCTTATTCGCATTTACCAATAGCTCTTTATAGCCATTATATTCACTATTATAAGCAGATAGTTCTACACAACATCTTATAGGTTTTAGATCATACTTTTCAATATCTTTCATAGGAATTGTAAGAGTTACACTGTAACCTCCATCAACTTCAACTGTTTTAGAGCTAATAAGATCTGAATTTAATCTAATCCACTTATTATTCCGTCTCATTTCAAATGAGATATTCCCCTCATATGTTGTGGAAATTCTAAATATTTTATCATGAAGAACCGACTCAAAACCACCCTCTGGATCAATTAATATTGAAACTCCATCAACATTATCCTTAGACCCCTTGTAGAGAAGTTTATCCGAAACATCAATGTTGAATATTAATTCTGAATTATTATGTGACACATAGCCTCTTAGATTTGTTTCACCTTTTTGTCCTATAAATATATGAGGTCTATCTTTGTTAATCTCTCGCCCTATTATTACATCAGTGAGGATATAGCCCTTTATCATCCATACTCCAACTTTATCTTGATTAAAATCAGAAGATGTTAACGCTACCACCTGTTCCTCTTTAATAATAGATAGAGAACTCCACTTGGCCTCACAATTAATTGGCACATCTATAGGTTGAGTTATTTTCTTGAAATTTAACCCTTTATCATCACCAACAGCAACTTCAAGTGTTGATTTCTCCCAGTCCTTTGATCTACCAAATGTAGTCTGGTATGAAAGTAAAGTTTCTCCAGATGGAAGCTTTATAAGATATGGAGCTCCTGCATAAATCCCCACAGATAAAGAGTCTGCTAAAGCATAATTTCTATTTAAGGAGTTTGCTAAAACAGGTTGAGACCAATTATCCTTTATCTTTGTTCTAACAGTAAATGGCTTGAATTCTCCAACCTCATTATCCTCAATGGAAACTACAATTTCATCGTTTATCAATTGAGCAACAGGCATACCGTCCCTACGTTCACTTCTAAATGATACTGTTTTGACATTATTCAACCATGTCTCACCTCTATCTTGCGACGACAACATTGATATCTCCTGCTCATGAGAACTTCTGTATGGTGATTCATTTGCAAAATAAACCTGAAGCTCTCCATTTGGTAGTTGAAGGAATGATGGTTCCCAACAACCATCGCCAAAATTTAATCCAGCATTATATAATATCTGTTCTTGCAACCATGTTTCACCTCCATCCTTACTCCTTTTAATAGCAATCGAATAAGGTACTATTCCATCTTTTGATGGTCTGAAGTTTGCACCAAAAATTAGATCTCCATTATCTAATTGATAAATCTCAGCATTAGCCATATTAACCATACAGCTAGAACCATAATCATTAAATAATATTCGCTTTGAAAAAACTACACTAGCAGGCGACCAACTATCACCTCCATCGACGCTTTTTTTCAATAAAAGATCACCCTGAGAATCATAAACTACTAGTAATGTACCATCATTCAACTCTCTCAATCTAGGGTAACCAGCATAAATACCTGATTCCGATAATCTTTGCATGGAACTATTATCCCAAGCAATCCTAGTTCCGTCTATAGGTTCACTATTAGCTATATCTCTCGCATCTAATAATTCTAATGAGCTGCAGCTCATTAGCGTTAGAAGTGTAACGAAACACTTTAGTCTATATGATTTCATTGAATAGTTGGTTAATTAATCTTACAGTTAATTATCGAATTCGAATCAATAGTCATTATATCATTATTAATATTCTTCTCAAATATTATCGTAGCTATATGCATTGTTCTAGGATGAACGGACAATCTATTATGATGAGCATGAAATACTATTCTCATATTACCCTCTTTATCTATAAAGTTAGCACTATGACCTACTCCTGTTAACCCTGATGGGTTTTGTAGTATTGGATTGTTATTATACTTCAACCAATCACCTTTAATATTTGTAGATGTGGCATAACCAACTCCATACATAGGACTTTCATAACTATTCGCAGAGTATGTCATATAGTACACTCCATTATGCTTAACGATAAAGCTCCCCTCATTAACTCTAGGCCACACCTCTTCCCATGGTTGAGATACTGCAAGACACTTTACCATGGTCTCCTGTTTAATTGAAAGATAATCATCACTCAAATCAGCCAACCATATATTATTACCATCATTAAAACGAACAAAGCTTATATAAGCCTTTCCTTCATCATCAATAAATAGAGAGTTGTCAATAGACTTCTCATTATCGATCATTGGCCTCATTTCCTCCTGAGTGAAAGGTCCTAGCGGAGACTCAGATATCGCTACACAGATATGCTCATCAGCAGAGTAGTACATGTAAAACTTACCATTAATAAAGTATACCTCTGGGGCCCAAAACCATCTATCCCCCCATGAATCTCTTTTATGTAGAGCTAGTTGATTATGCCTTCTCCAAGAAACAAGATCATCTGAGCTATAAACCTCTATTCCATCCTCTGCATTTGTCCCATATGCATAGTAAGTATCACCATGCAAGAGGATAAAAGGGTCGCCAAGTGGAACATTTATAGCTGGAAGCTCAAAACCTTTATTATTATCCTGCTCTCCACATGAAGCTACTATTAGTAATAGAAATAGAGTAATTATTAAGATAGTCTTATTCATAAAATGAGCTAGTTTAATTAATGCCATCTGAGTATTTATGCTCAGATGGCATTAGAGTATATATTTTAGTACATAGGGTTTTGAGTAATATTTGGATTATTCTGAACCTCCGAAGATGGAATTGGAAGACAGCTATGACGACCAATAACAAAGTTATTAAAATCAGCATCTCTCATTCTCAACTCTTCAAGCCCCTCATTGCTATCCAACATACCCCAACGTTTAATATCTGCCCATCTGTGACCCTCTGTTGATAATTCTAAAGCACGCTCCATCTGAAGTCTCTTCAAAAAAGCAGAGCTATTTGTCAACACCTGTGGATGATTAACTTCAATGTTAGGCATATTTACTCTTGATCTTACTTGGTTGATACAACCAACAGCCTCACTAAGATTAGCATCTGAGATATTAACTAGAGTCTCAGCATACATCAATAGTACATCTGCATACCTAATAAGTCTAACATTAGTTGGATTATGATAATCATCAAAATCTCTGAAGTGCTCACTAGAGTATTTACGGTAAAAGACTCTACCTTTCCAGTTCTGCTCATTCCAAATATTAGCTTCAGCTCCATTCAAGTCATAGCGATAGATCCTACTATTACCCTCAAAGTCCTTATCCATACCCTCATAAAATGCAGAGTACTTAAGTCTTATATCGTAGTTACCATCCTTGTCTCTCTCTTTCTTAAACTCATCAACAATCCAGCTACGAATCTCTCCATCTGTCCAACCTATACCTGGAGGTGCAAAAAACTGACCTCTATTCTGACCTAAGTTTGGATCTACATCAAAATCACCATCACCCGCTGGGGCTTTATGAATCTCTGAATATTGTATCTCAAAAACTGACTCCTTATTATTCTCAGTATCATATCTGAAGTTATCTTGATAATTATCAACTAACCCATAATACTTCGCACCTTCACCTTTAACTAACCATTCAAGATCAGCTTTAGCTAAGTCCCACATATGCATCTGCATATATAACTTTGCTCGATATGCATAAGCAGCACCCCTTGTCGCTCTACCTTTATTATCACCCTCCCACGACTCTGGAAGCATCCTGATGGCTTCTGACAAATCACTTATTGCCTGTTCAAATACCTCATCACCTGTATGACCAATTGGTTGTTCTGATGGGGTTGATGGTTTAGTCATTATTGCAAGACTCCTATTACTACTACCCCATAGTAACCCTAGATGATAGTTATAGAAACCTCTTAAGAAGTAAGCTTGTCCTAGCTGAGCATCTTTATTAGCTTGTTCATTGAAGGTAATCTCTGGAACTTTGTCTATAACTTGATTTGCTCTGAAGATTGCTTCATAACAGTCTCTATAGGTCCAACTATTTCCTTCCCAAAAGTTGTAGTTGTTATACTTAAACTCCACCCATTCACGAAGTTCAGCCCAAGGGCTTATACTTGTACCCTCATCAGAGGTCAAGTCAAGTCTAAACCACATCCAACGAGTATATGTTCCAGGCTTATAGAACATATTATATATAGCATTTACTCCTTTCTCTGCATCAGCCTCAGTTTTCCAGAATGTCTCTGAGGTCATTGTGTTGGGGTTCTCAACTGACACGTCGCATGATGACAACATTGCACCTGCAACTAACCCATATAATAGTTTTTTCATCTTATTAATTCTATAGATCTTATTTATATAATTAGAATGCTACCTGAAGACCGAATGTTACGCCTTTAGCATTTGGATATGCTCCAAAATCATAGCTTCTCTCAAAAATATTACTATTTAAGAACTCTGGATCAAGCCCTGTATACTTGGTAAAGGTCAATAGGTTCTGTGCATTAACAAACACCCTCAAGTCACTAAAGTGATTCCCTAGAACAGACTTAGGGAACTTATACCCTAAAGCCAACTGAGCCAATCGAAGATAGTTACCATTCTCTAACCATCTATCTTGATCTCCTCTCACATTTCTTGCATCACCATATATTGGTCTTGGATCTTTTGCATTTGGATTCTCTGGTGTCCATGGGTCATAATCCGCACGATAGTTTGAATTGTCATCAAATTTATCATATGCACTCCTTGGTCCATTGAATATCTTGTGCCCAAAAGCTCCAGTAAACTGCATCATTAGATCGATACCCTTATACTCGAATGTAATATTAGCACCCAACTGAACCTTTGGTATAGTAGATCCACAATGCTGTCTATCTGCGTCTGTAATCATACCATCACCATTATAGTCAACAAACTTAACATCACCAGGCTGAGCATTTGGTTGTATAAGATTACCATTCTTGTCCTTATGATTTAGCACATCATCAACTGAACGAAACAGTCCATCTGTTTTTATAAGATACCACTCACCGATAGGCTTCCCTACAACTGATTTGGTATTCCATTGTGAGAAATTCTCACGACCATATCCCAACTCAAGTATCTCATTCTTCAGATAAGAACCATTAACGTTGATACTATAGTTGAAGTCACCCACTCTATCTCTCCAAGTAAGAGAAACATCAACACCTGTATTACGCAACGAAGCAGCATTAACCACTGGATTACCACCATTATTACCCGTTGACATAAGAATCTCCATTGGAGTCAACACATCCCTTGCATCCTTGATAAAGAAATCAACTGATGCATCCAATCTTCTATTTAGGAATAGTGCATCTACACCGAAGTTCATCTGATGTTGCTCCTCCCATTTAAGGTCTGAGTTTACAAGCTTAACTTGAGTCATACCTGATTGTAGAACATCATTCCCAAAAACAACCTGTGGAAACACATTAATGAAAGGCACCCAGTCCCAAACACCAATATTTGAACTACCAAGTACACCATAGTTAGCTCGAACCTTTAGATCATCAATCCAACTAGACTTGAAGAACTTCTCTTGACTAATTCTCCATGCTCCAGAAATAGATGGAAAAATACCACTTCTATTCTCTGGTGAGAACTTAGAAGACTCATCATGACGAAGAGTAACACTAAAGATATATTTGTTATCAAACGTATAGTTTACACGACCAAAGACAGAAAACATCTTCTCTAGATCTTTATAGCTACCTGTTTTAGGCCCATCTAGAGCTGCATCAAGTTGTTCAAAATATTGACCACCACCCATCATCAAGACATTATTCTTTGTCCCCCAAAGACGAGTGTAGTAGCTATCCGAGAAACTTGTTCCAGCAACGGCAGCTATATCATGCTTTCCAAACTTCTTATTGAACTCTAAGGTATTATCATAAACCATAGCACTAGACCTTGCCATGTTCTTATTAAGAGAAGAAGGATCCAATGGTTGGTTATAA
The DNA here is from genome assembly GCA_051648105.1 of Bacteroidales bacterium. Lineage (GTDB taxonomy): Bacteria > Bacteroidota > Bacteroidia > Bacteroidales > UBA7332 > UBA7332. The sequence goes on along the minus strand of JBOFEN010000035.1, from coordinate 105,331 downwards.
CTCCAGTTACCCTCTTTTCTTAGAGACATATGCTGATCACTGCTTTGATCAAAGCCCACATTAAAGCGATACTTGATCATTTTATTAAACTCTAGTTCAGCAAAAACGTTACCTCTGACTCTGAGGTTCTCGTTCTTAACCTCTTCAAGATGCTCCTTAGCTATTGGGTTAACACCAAAAGTAACATCTCTTGTTCCACTACCATACCCGAAACCTCCAGGGTTGCTCTCATCATACACTGGTATAGTAGGTAACATCCTATAAACATCAATGACGGGATTAGTACTCAACTCATCAACCTTATAGTTACTAAGTATTATATTTTCACCTATACGAACAGTTACCTTATCCCCAAAGTCTCTGTGAGCTGAGGTATTAGATCTCAATGCGACTCTATTACTACTGGTTCCTATGGTTGTACCTGAGTTTGATTGATAGTTTCCTGAAAGAAAATATGTCCCAGACTTACCACCACCCGATAGAGATAGGTTATAATCCTGTAAAATACCTGTCTTAAAGGTCTCATCTTGCCAATCTGTATTCGCATCAAAGTGATTGGCTGGAGTTCTATTAGCATTCGCAAATGCTAAATCATTAAGAGCTATCCACTGATCTCTATCTGTTAGATTATACCTAGGCAACCACTGCATAGTAGTTTTAGCAGAGACATCAATCTTCATATCTCCCTCAACACCCTTCTTAGTTGTAATAATGATAACACCATTTGCAGCCCTTGACCCATAGATAGCTGCTGCTGATGCATCTTTTAATACTTGAATACTCTCAATGTCATTGAAGTTAAAGTCTCTGTTCGCTCCACCAACAATACCATCAACAACATAAAGAGGTTGACTCGAGCCAAAGGTTGAGGTTCCTCGAATCTCGACCATACCCTCAGCACCTGGATTACCAGAGGTTCTAACAGATACGCCAGGGAGAGTAGCTAGAGCGTCAGCAACAGTACCTGTCACTACTTTGTTTTTCAAGGCATCAGGTTTAAGTACAGAGACTGCACCAGTCAAATCAGCTTTTCTCACAGATTGATAACCTATGACAACCACCTCATCTAGATCTCTGTCATTCTCTTTAAGAATCACATTCAAGGGATCCTCTCCCTTATAAACAACCTCAAGTGATTCCAGCCCAACAAACGAATAAACTAGAATCTGGTTACGATCAACTTCAATAGAGTAGTTTCCATCAAAGTCTGTTGTAGCCCCCTTTGAAGAGTTTTTAATTTGAATATTAACCCCAGGAAGAGGTGCATTAGTCTCATCTACGACCTTCCCTTTCACAATCTGTTGTGCGTACATCGAGAGTGTACAAACAGAAACAAATAGAAATAATACTTTTCTACGCATCGGTTTCTTTTTTAGGTTTTAGAGTTTAAAATTAATCCACTTATTAATAATAGTGTAACATGTCGCAAAACAACGCAATAGTTAATTATAGGAGTAATATTATTCGGTATCAGAGTGGTAAATATTAATCAGGTACTAATTATTACACTATTTTGACTCAAAATTACCATTTATCAAATAAAAATGATATAAAAAAGTAAGACGTATATATTCAATTAGACCATTTAGAACTATATTTGACTTACTAATAAATCTCGACTACCATTAATGAAAAAATTTGCACTCTTAATCTCTATTTTATTAAACACAATCTGTGTTTCGTCAAACCTAAACTTTAGAACCTTGAATGTTGAGGATGGGTTGTCCGAGAACTCCGTCTATGCTATAATACAAGACAACGATGGTTTCATGTGGTTTGGAACAAAGGATGGATTAAATAGATACGATGGGAAAGTAGTCAAAACATTCAAGAGGCATGCAGTCAGCAATAGCTCTCTAGGAAATAACTTTGTTAGATCTCTTTGTCAAGTTTCTGACTCTTCAATATGGGTCGGAACAGATGCTGGGGTATATATCCTTAACCTAAATAGTTACTCGTTCAAAAGGGTTTCATCTGAAACAACAAATGGAGTATCAATAACATCTGCTATAAACAATATCGTAAAGGACAGTAATAACCAAATCTGGATAGCTACAATGACGCAGGGGTTATTCTCCTTCAACACAAAGAGTGGAGAGCTAACCAACCACTCAGATTCCCACTCCAACCTAAAAACAGACGACACCATTTGGGCACTAATGATTGACAAGTCTGGCGATCTTTGGATAGGCTCCCGCAATGGGATGCTGCTTTACAACCAGAGGAGCAGAGAGTATTCACACCTCACAAATGCAAGCCACGATATTACAGACAGAGAAATACTATCAATCACTCAAGATCAGTTTGGTCAAGTATGGGCTGGCACCTGGGCTGGAGGCATACAACTATACAGCAAGCAATCCCTAGAGTGCAAGAAGAGCTTCTTCAAGGATAGCCAAAAGAGCTCATTCATCTCACATATTAGATCTATATATGAGTACTCCATGAACGAACTATTCATTGGTTCTGATGATGGACTTTTTATATTTGATAAAACAGATGAGTCTATTACTCGGATAGATAACCCAAACTCTATTGGAGGGCTAAGTGATCAGAACGTATACTCTATATATAAAGATAGAGAAGATGGTATATGGATAGGAACATACTTTGGAGGAGTAAACTACCTTCATCCCAATCACAAATCAATAGAGAACTACTCTAAAAGTAGATTCAACAACCTCAACGGAAAAGCAATTAGTCAGTTCTGCGAAGATAGAGAGAGAAATATTATTATTGCGACTGAAGATGGAGGAGTTAGTTATCTTGATTTAAAGAAAAATGAATTTAGAGCATATAATAAACTATTCAAACCTACCTATCACAATATACATGCTCTGTTAATCGCTGATAGTAACATCCTCATTGGCACCTTCTCCCGTGGCCTTGATGTTTTTGATCATAATACAAGAAGTAATAAGAACTATCAACACGATAGCTCTGACCCTTATTCCCTTCGAGACAATTGCATCTTCTCTCTATATAGAACTAAAGATGGCACTATATATATTGGGACTCCTGTGGGATTACAAAGTTTTGATATTAGAAGCGGTAAGTTCCATACCATTACTGAGCTAAGTGGTAACTTCGTATATGATATACTAGAAGATAATAGTGGTAATCTTTGGATTGCAACATACAATAATGGTGCATTCAAATATAATAAAGAGGAAAAAAGGTGGATTTCATATGGCAACAAGAACAATTCAAATATGAAAGACGCAAAACTAATAAGCATATTTGAAGACTCAAATAAGAAGATATGGTTTACAAGCCAAGGGGATGGAATATTCAAATACAACCAAACCCTAGATAGATTTGACAATATCACTAAGATAGGTAAATGGAACATAGAGGTAACCTATGGCATACTCGAAGACGATAGCAATAACTTCTGGATAAGTACAAACAGCGGGATACTATCCTTCAATTCCGAGAGCAGAAACAACATAAGACACCTATCAAAAGAAGATGGGCTACAAAGTAACCAATTCAACTTCAAGTCAATCCTCAGAAGTTCCACTGGCAAGTTCTATTTCGGCGGCGTCAATGGATTCAACGCATTCTATCCAGATCGTATTAGGCACAACAAATACACTCCCAATATAAAGATCACCTCATTTAGGCTACTAAACAACAGCAACGAAGATCTCGATTCAACCTCTCTTACCAATCTAAATAAAAACAGAGAAGTTACACTTCCACATTACAACTCGAGCTTTAGCATCTCATTTGTTGCATTAAGTTACCTCTCGCCATCGAAAAACCAATACAGATACAAGCTAGAGGGCATAGACAACAAATGGATAGATATAGGCAATTCAAATGAGGTAACATACAGCAACCTTCCATCTGGCAAATACACCTTTCTAGTTCAAGGGTGCAATAACGACGGAGTATGGTGCGATAAGCCTCTTATGATAGGGATAACAATCACCCCTCCAGTATGGCTATCCACCACTGCAAAAGTGATATACCTACTTATTATCATTATAATCGGGAGGATAATTCTATACATCTACCATAGAAGGAGTAAAACAAAACAAGAACATGAGATAGAGATATACAAGAATGAACAAGAGAAGTTAGCCACAAAATCAAAGATTGAGTTCTTCACAACCATAGCTCATGAGATACGAACACCCTTAACCCTTATCAATGGATGCCTAGAAGAGGTTATTCTATCAAAAGAGGGTAGCTCACAGACAAAAGAAAATCTAAAAACAATAGACCTAAACTCAAAACAGCTAACCTCGCTCATCAACCAACTACTTGATTTTAGAAAGATGGACTCCTCAAAGTACATATTACAAGATCAAGAGATAGAGCTATGCAACTATATCAATTCCATACTTGATAGGTTCAAAAGCTCCTTTAATAGTAAAGGAATAAATATCAATCTCACCCTGCCTCATGACGAGATATGGATATCGGCAGACCAAAATGTGATGAATAAGATATTAAGCAACCTTCTCTCAAACGCCATTAAGTATGCTCAAAACAACATATATATAAATATTGATAGATCTAATGGAGTACTATATTTCGAAGTAGCAGACGACGGTATTGGTATATCAGATCATTACAAATCAGACATCTTTAAACCGTTCTTCCAAATCAAGGAGAACCAACTAAATAACTCTGGCACTGGAATAGGATTATATATAGTAAAGTACCTATGTGAATCCATGAATGCACAAGTTGAGTTATTCAATAGAGAGAATGGTGGAGCTTGTTTTCGCATTAGTTTTAATCAAACATCATTAATAGAAAATCCGTCTAAAACTAAAGCTATCGAAGTTATCCATCAGTCTACTGATGAGAAGATAAATACTACAGCCCAAACATATCCTATAAGACAATCAAATACTAAAATACTTGTAGTGGATGACAACAATGATATGACCAACTTCATCTTTAGAGTTCTAAGCAAGGAATATTTAGTATACACGGCTTCCTGTGCAACAGAAGCTGAAGAGCTATTAGATAAACACCCTATAGATATTATAATTAGTGATATTATGATGCCAGGGAAGGATGGAGTAGAGTTAACTCAAACTATTCGTAGCGACATTAACTATTCACATATTCCAATTATTCTTCTATCTGCAAAAACAGACAATCACACTAAGAGTGAAGGTTTATCAGCTGGAGCTAACGTATTTATAGAAAAGCCATTCTCTCCATCTGTTCTTCAATCTCAGATAAAGAGCCTTATTGAAAACCGTCGTAAGATATATGAGTCATTCACAAATAACACATTCTCTAACAACGAACTAATAACTAAAAGTAAGCCTGATGAAGAGTTTATTGAAAATCTAAACAGACTAATCGAAGAGAACATTGCAGACATTGAGTTCTCCGTTGAGTCAATATGTGATCACCTCCTCCTAAGCAGATCAAATGTACAACGTAAGATCAAGGCATTGACAGGGCTAACACCAGGTGATTACCTTCGGAACTATCGCATACAGAAGGCTCACAAACTACTACTTGAGCGAAGACTTAAAATCAACGAAGTTGCATTCGAAACAGGATTCAGCAGTGCTTCATACTTCACCAAATGCTTTGTTAAGCACTTTGGGTTTACCCCTAGCTCTATTCTTCAAGATAAATAGAGGATATAATGCAGTGATTTAGTCCAATTATTACAATAAAAAAAGAGCCAACTATAAATATAGTTGGCTCTTTTTGTACCCCCGAGCAGAATCGAACTGCTATCTAACGTTTAGGAAACGCTTGTTCTATCCGTTGAACTACGGGGGCATATTACTCCTTCTTCACAACCCAAGGGATAAAACCCCTTAGCTTGGTGAGCAAAAATAGTAAATAAGATTCATAAATAAAAACATTACACTACAACTTATTATAGTGTCTCACTATCTATCACACAATATATAAAGGCAAAAGATAGTGAGACAGAGAACTACATCAATAAAGAGTCAATATCATTTAAGCTGATCTTTGATCCACTCCATATGCCCATATTCAGTCTCCTGCGAAGTCCAATGCTCATTGATTGGCGTTATGAGAGCCTCCTTTTGGCAGTTCAGTAAGTTATATACGATATAACTAGTTGTAGCAGGACAAACATCATCATTAAACCCCCAAGTAAGGCGAGTTGGAGCTTTGATCAACCTCGAGAAGTTTACAACATCATAGTAAGCCATCGTTTTGATCTTCTCTGGAGTATCCATATCAACACGCTTAGTAAAGAAGTGAGGATAACCACCCGCACGACCCGCCTTATAACCAGCCATATCACTAAGAGCCGGATGATTCGCAACGCAAGCCGTAACCCTTTCGTCCAAGCCTGCAACCACCATAGCAAGTGCACCACCTTGGCTACCACCCTGCACCGCCACATTCTTACCATCCCATTCCGGAAGAGAAGTCAAGAAATCCACAGCTCGTAAACAACCCAAATAAACACGTCTCATATAGTAATTATCCCTACTATCAAGCCCATTAACTAGATAACCATTATCCCTATCGTTGAATGCACTATTAATCTCCTTAAACACCTCATCACTCCACTCAGGATTCAAGCCATGAATCTCAATTTCGAAACGAATAAAACCATTCTCAGGATAATATATTCTGCGCATAGGATCCTTTATACTCTTAATGCCTGCCCCTGGAGGAGTCAACACCACAGGGTATCTCCCCTCTGCCTTTGGTTTAAACAAATACCCATATATAGCCTGCCCTCGACTATTAATATCAAGCTTTATCAGATGACAATCAATATCCTTTGTCGAGTATCTATCAATCCTCTCCTGAGTAAATTTTATCGGAAACTTAGCAAGCTCACTGCGCTGCTTATCCCAAAACTCCACAAAATCATCAGGCATCTTCGTGTAAGGCTTGAGTTCCTCTGGCGAAAAGCCCACCTTTATATGATGCTTATAGCTCTTACCTGCAATATCAACACTCAATCGACAATCCCTAAACCCAGGATCCCTCATCGTACCAATCTCTATTACTGCCTTTCCATTCTTGAGCTTAACCTTCCCACTCCGCTCTGTAGGCATCAACTCATTAGAGATCTCATACCTCACCTCAACCCCATCCTGTGGCACACCATATTTATACAACTGCACCTCAACGGTTGCCTTATCACCAACTCTATAAATCCACTCAGGCTTACTTGCTGTTGTTACCCACAAAAGGTCACTTCTATGAGGATAATTACCAGCTGAAAGCATCATAGAGAAGCAACAGATAAGCACCAACATAGAGATTCTGAAATTAATAACACTTTTCATCATCAAAAAAAATAGGTTCAATAATTATTTATAAGTACACTCCACCTCACTCAATAGAGCCACATCTCTTGAGACAAAGGATAGATTCAGTAGACCAAGTTATATAATTTTACACTTTAATCAACAATTTAGCCCACTTTTTATACACAAAAGAGAGCCATCACAAGCTCAGAACAAAAAAAACAGAGGAGCTAACCATTAGGTTAACTCCTCAAGAATCATTAAAGCAAATCACTCGCCAGCTCAGAAAGCTCACTCCTCTCACCCTTTATCAAGTTCACGTGTGCAAAAAGTTTCTGCCCCCTCATACGATCAATCATATATGCCAAACCATTTGATTGCGAGTCTAGATAAGGCGAATCAATCTGCTCTATATCACCCGTAAACACCACTTTAGTGCCCTCTCCAGCCCGAGTGATAATTGTTTTCACCTCATGAGGCGTAAGGTTTTGAGCCTCATCAATGATGAAATAAGTATCCGAGAGACTACGCCCCCTAATGAAAGCCAAAGCCTCAATAACCAACTCCTCACTATTCTGCATCTCCTCAATGCGACGTACCTCAGGAGAAGAAGCACTAAATTGATGCTTGATCACAGTCAAATTGTCAAATAAAGGCTGCATATATGGAGCCACTTTCTGCTTCTCATCACCAGGCAAGAAACCAATATCCTTGTTCGAAAGGCTCACGATAGGCCTTGCAAGCAAGATCTGCTTGTAGAGCTTCGTCTGGCTCAGTGCAGCCGCTAAAGCCAATAGAGTCTTACCCGTACCCGCCTTACCAGATATACCCACTAGTTTAATATCAGGGTTAATAAGCATCTCCATAGCGAAGGTCTGCTCTGCATTGCGCGGCTCAATGCCCATGCGCTTCTCCTTGTTGACCACCACCACCCTCTGCGAGAAAGCATCATAACGAGCCAACGCAGTATGCTGTCCACTCTCAAGGATAAAACACTCATTATTTACTATCTCATCAGCAAACGGGAAACTATTCAGAGGCAAACCATACTTAGACCCATAAAGATTATCAATCAAAGTCGGGTCAACATCCTCAAACGAGCGCTGCGCCGACTCAAATATATCTATATTCTTTACCTTATCATTTATATAATCCTCGGTCTCAATACCCAATGCCCGCGCCTTCATCCTAAGGTTTACATCCTTAGTTACAAATATAACCTTCTCACCTGCATACTTATCCATTATTGTCATCACGGTAGACAATATAAGATTATCAGGCGTACTCACTCTGTAAGCCTTGCCCACCTTAGCATGCATATTCTCCTCCACATAAAGGAACAATCTACCCCGCCCCTCACCAAGAGATACACCCTCTGTGAATAGATTATTATCCGTACGCTCCTCAAGCTCTCTGATGAAAGCCCTAGCGTTAAAATTAATCTGCTCATTACCCTTCTTGAAACGATCTAACTCCTCCAGCACAACAATAGGCAAGAAGATATCGTTCTCCTGAAAGTAATCAAGACACTTATAGTCGTGAAGTATCACATTTGTGTCCAATACGAATCTCTTTTTCATCCCCATAGTATATCAAATTTATTGGTTATTATCTTTTGAGTGTATAACAAATAAGTTGTAGGTTTGTATCATAAAACTCAAAATAAATTAAATGAGAAGCTACAAAGAGACAATCGATTACCTCTTCTCACGTCTCCCTATATTCCAACGAGTAGGAGGCGCGGCATACAAGGAGGGGCTAGACAATAGTATCGCACTAGATAGACACCTAAATAACCCACACCTCAAATATGCTACCATTCACGTAGGTGGCACCAATGGCAAAGGCTCAACCTCTCACCTTATAGCGGCCACCCTCCAAGCTGCGGGCTATAGAGTTGGGCTATACACCTCGCCTCACCTTGTGGACTTTAGGGAGCGTATTCGTGTGAATGGACAACCAATATCAGAGGATGCAGTAGTGAAGTTCGTTGAGGACAACCAAGAGTTCACAGAGTCAATCTCCCCATCATTCTTTGAACTCACTATGGCAATGGCTTTTGACTACTTTGCCAAAGAGAAAGTCGATGTAGCAATCATTGAGGTAGGGCTTGGAGGACGCCTTGATAGCACCAATATCATCTCACCTCTCCTTTCTGTGATCACAAACATCAGCTTCGACCATGTACAGTTTCTTGGAGATACACTTGAAAAGATAGCAACCGAGAAGGCAGGCATCATCAAGTGCGACACACCCGTTGTGATTGGCGAAGCAGACGAGCCACTGCGCTCTATCTTCCAAAACAGAGCTGACGAACTTAGAGCTCCTATATACTTCGCAGAAGATCAAGATATAATAAAGGAGGTATCGCGCGAGAATCCAAACTACATAAAATATACAACCTCACAAGGCGAGACTATCCACGGCGAGCTGACTGGAGATTGTCAGATAAAAAATAGTGCAACCGTACTAACAGCCATACGAGAGCTCAAAGCCCTAGGATTCAATATAGAGAATCGAGCTATAGAAGAGGCCTTCAAGAATGTCACCAAACTCACTGGCCTGCGCGGACGATGGGAGAAGATTGCAGAGAAACCACTTGTAATATGCGACACTGGCCATAACGAAGCTGGTATAACACAGATAGTAAAGCAGATAAATTGCTATAAATACAACACTCTTCGCATTGTACTTGGAATGGCAAACGACAAGGATGTCACAAAAGTTCTAACCCTTCTCCCTAAAGAAGCACAATATTACTTCACCCAAGCATCCGTACCAAGAGCTCTAGATCATAAAGAGCTACAGATGGCTGCTTGTGATATGAAATTACAAGGGGAGAGCTATCCCACCGTTGAACTTGCATACAGAGCTGCACTCGAAGAGAGTTCTCCAGAGGATTTCATATATATAGGAGGCAGCACATTCATCGTAGCGGATCTTCTTGCAGCTCTTTAGAGTTGAATATCTCAAATCAAATAGATCGAGAGTCTATATAGGTCAAAGCACTTTGGCCTGTATAGACTCTCTTCTCATTTAAGATAAATTACTTAATTAATAGAGGCGACTACCATATACAAATCACTCAACTATAAAGATCAAAGTGAGTAACTCCAGAAACACGTACGTATTTCAACAAAAATACGTACGTACTTTGAGTTAAATACGTACGTATCTTGGATAAAATACGTACGTATTTTGAAAGTCACAAACCAAGCAGCAAACAGAGCCTAATAATCAAACAGTTACAACAACAAAGAGAGGGCTAAGATTGGGAGTTTAAACATAGAAGCACAACAGTTTACTAGGAGATGATATATTGTAAAAAAAGCACCGTCTTTTGTGCGAAAACAATCAAACCATGGGAGATATTAATAGCATAATCACCACATATCTAGACTGCAGAAAAATATATAAGGTTATATCATAAAGACAAGCTAACACTACCCCACTCTTGAACTAATAGACACACTCTTTTGTTAATTATGCATCTCTAATACTTAAATTGTAATTTATGACTAAGTTGACCTCGACCAATGGTCGTCCGATTGCTGACAATCAAAACATCCAAACAGCAGGCCAACGAGGCCCTGTAGTATTGCAGGATCCATGGTTTATTGAGAAGCTTGCACATTTTGATCGAGAGGTGATACCCGAGAGACGAATGCATGCCAAAGGCTCCGGTGCATTCGGCACATTCACCATTACCCACGACATCTCAAAGTACACAAGAGCTGCATTATTCAGCAAAGTAGGCAATAGTTGCGAATGCTTCGTTCGCTTCTCCACCGTTGCAGGCGAAAGAGGTGCAGCCGATGCAGAGCGCGACATCAGAGGCTTCGCCATTAAATTCTATACCAGCGAGGGCAACTGGGACCTAGTGGGAAACAACACACCAGTATTTTTCCTTCGCGACCCACTAAAATTCCCAGATCTTAATCACGCTGTCAAGAGAGACCCAAAGACAAATCTAAGAAGCGCAAACAACAACTGGGACTTCTGGACACTCCTTCCAGAGGCGCTACACCAGATAACCATCACTATGTCTGAGCGCGGAATTCCTGCCTCATACAGAGAGATGCACGGATATGGAAGCCACACATACAGCTTCTACAATGAAAAGAATGAGAGAATTTGGGTAAAATTCCATCTCAAAAGCGAGCAAGGCATTAAGTGTCTGACCGATCAAGAGGCAGCAGATATAATTGCAAACGATCGAGAGTCGCACCAAAGAGACCTTTTCGATGCAATAGAAAGAGGAGATTTCCCAAGATGGAAGTTTCAAATACAACTAATGACAGAAGAGCAGGCAGACAACTATAGAATAAATCCGTTCGACCTCACAAAGGTGTGGCCTCACTCAGAGTTCCCACTTCACGATGTGGGTGTGATGGAGCTAAATAGAAACCCAGAGAACTACTTTGCCGACGTTGAGCAGGCTGCTTTCAACCCTATGAACGTGGTCGAAGGTATTGGATTTTCACCCGATAAGATGCTTCAGGGAAGGCTATTCTCTTATGGAGATGCTCAAAGATACAGACTCGGTGTTAACCACAATGAGATCCCTGTAAACAAACCACGCTGTCCTTTCCATGCATTTCACAGAGATGGGCAGATGAGAGTTGATGGCAACTATGGATCGGCAAAGGGGTATGAGCCAAACAGCTTTGACGAATGGCAAGATTCTCCTGAGAAAAAGGAGCCACCGCTTAAAGTTCATGGTGATGTATACAACTATAATGAGAGAGAGTATGACCAAGATTACTACACACAACCAGGTAATCTATTTCGTATGATGAACCCTCAGCAGCAAGAGGCACTATTTGGCAACACAGCTAGGGCTATGGGAGATGCTCTCCTGTTCATAAAACAGAGACATGTGCGCAACTGCTACAAGGCAGATGTTGCCTATGGAACTGGCGTTGCTAAAGCATTAGGCATAGATCTAAAAGAGGCTTTGGCTTCAACTAAATAGAAAATAGTTAAGACTTTGACCTCTCATACTATAATTTGAACTAGGTTATAGCATGAGAGGTCTCTTTGCTCACACTCCTAATAATCAGCCTACTCTGCTCTAGCTTCTACATTTGTGAGCCTAATTTGGCAAATTGCAACAAATAGAAATTGTAGGAACAGACAAATTAGATTACCTTTGTAGGAAATTTTGCCAAAGAAGTTAAGTTCTTTATGAGACATATACATATCATTTCTATTGATGACCTAACCGTATGTAACCTGGCTGTATCGCTTGTTCAAATGGGTTTCAATGTGACAGCTTCATACAGCTCGTTGCCTACTCATGCTACAAGTGTTCTGCAAGAGGCGAACTTACTACCCGAATGTAGTGGTTTCGACGCGGCGCATATAGACAAGAACATAGAGGTGGTGGTACCAACTATGAGTGTAACTGAAGAGAATGTTGAGCTTCAGAAAGCCAAAGAGCTTGGACTACAAATAATGTCCTTCCCACAGTTTATCTATTGGTTGACAAAAGATAAGGTAAGGGTGGTCGTTAGTGGTTCGCAAGGTAAGAACTCCATACTCTCGATGATGCTCTACGCTCTTGGAAAGCACAAGATCGCAGCTGACTATGTTGCTCTTGATCCAATAAAAGGCTATAGCTCTAACATAAAACTGGGGACAGACGGACGTATTGCACTACTAGTTAGCAATGAGTTTCCGGCCTCACACATCGAAAAGCGACCATTTCACCACTTCTATCGCCCACACATCGTGGTTCTTCCAACACTGAGATGGGAGGAGAGTGAGGAGTATCCGACTGAGGAGTCATTTCTAAACTCTTTTAAGATATTGACCGAACGAGTCGAGAGAGATGGCAAATGCATCTATCACGAAGGCGAACCACTGCTAGACGAACTAGCAACAGAGCTAAGAGAAGATATCACAGCCATACCGTTTCAACGTGACTTGATCATAGAGGGTGACGGTAAGATCTATCTCAAAAATAGATTCGGACTCTTTGACATCAACATCAAGGATGAGTTCTTTCTTCAGAACCTCAGCGCAGCACGATTAGCATGCCGACAATTAGGGCTACAGGATAAGGACTTTTATGCCGCTATCTCTGAATATAGCTTTCTATAAATAATAAACTAGAGCACAAAGAGCAACGTGGAATAGTCCACTTAGATCTTTGTGCTTTTTGTCTGTTTAACTAAATTAGGTAACTAGATATGATCATTGCAAGCCAAAAGAAGAAAGAAAATATAGCAGAGTACCTTCTATATATGTGGCAAATTGAGGATATCATCAGGGCTTATGCACTAGATATAGATAAAATCAAAACAAATATTGTCTCTCAGTTTGACCAACCAGAGCAGGTAAAAAGCGAAATAGCCTCTTGGTATGAGGATCTTATAGCGATGATGAGAATAGAGGGAGTCGAGAAGAGCGGACATCTACAGATAAACAAGAATGTTATCATTGAGTTGACTGACCTCCACTTACAACTACTCAAATCAACTAAGCAGGCCTTCTACACTGCGGCTTTCTACAAAGCGCTTCCATACATAGTGGAGCTAAGGGCTAAGTCGGGCGAAAACAAGGTTGGCGAGATAGAGACTGCATTCAATACTCTATATGGAATACTTCTGCTAAAGCTTCAGGGCAAAGAGATCAGCGAGTCAACTATCACTGCGGTGAAGCCTCTGCAAAATATGTTGATGATACTAGCAGATAGATATAATGCTCAAAAGAGTGAGGAGCTAGAACTTTAATGCTATGAAAAGAATCTTAGTGACGGGTGCTGATGGGCAGTTGGGGTGTGAACTTAAGGCTATCTCAAAAGGGAACTATGAGAACCTCGCATTCATCTTCACCGACAAACAGCAACTTGACATTACCGACCTAGAGAAAATTGAGTCGTTCATCGAGCTTGAGAAGATTGAATATGTGATAAACTGTGCTGCATACACTGCCGTTGATGCTGCGGAGGAGGATCATCAGGCCGCACTGTTGATAAATGCTACGGCTGTTGATAACTTAGCCATAGCTTGCCGCCGTTTCAATGCTAAGCTTATTCATATATCTACGGACTACGTATTTGATGGAAAGAGCTATCGACCATATCTAGAGAGTGATCTTGTATCACCCAACTCTGTTTATGGCACTACCAAACTACTAGGTGAGCAGGCTGCTTTGAGTGACAATACTAAGGCTATTGTGATCAGAACATCGTGGTTATACTCGCAATATGGTGCAAACTTTGTCAAGACAATGCTAAAACTTGGACGAGAGAGGGAGAATCTAAGCGTGGTCTATGACCAAATTGGCTCTCCTACCTATGCCGCTGACCTGGCTCTCACTATAATTAAAATTATTGTGAGTGAGTTTCACCCAGGCATATACCACTACTCGAACGAGGGCGTTTGTAGCTGGTATGATTTCACTAAGGCTATTCACCGTTTAGCAGGCATCGAGGGGTGTAATGTCTCACCTATCGAGTCGAAGGAGTACCCAACAAGGGCTGAACGCCCACACTATAGCGTACTAAACAAACGCAAGATAAAGGAGAAATTCAATATCACCATACCTCATTGGGAGGATAGTTTGGGGCGTTGCATAGAGAAACTAAAATAACAACATACAATATATGACAGAGTTACAAGAGGAGATACTCAAGCGTAGAACCTTCGCCATTATCTCTCACCCCGATGCGGGTAAAACAACATTAACAGAGAAGCTTCTCCTTTTCGGGGGAGCTATTCACGTAGCCGGTGCTGTAAAGTCCAATAAGATAAAGAAGACAGCAACTTCTGACTGGATGGAGATTGAGAAGCAACGTGGTATCTCGGTTGCAACCTCAGTTATGGGGTTTGACTATAAGGGGCATAAGATCAATATCCTTGACACGCCTGGTCACCAAGACTTTGCAGAGGATACATATCGCACACTAACGGCTGTTGATAGTGTTATCATTGCTGTTGACTGCGCTAAGGGTGTTGAGGCACAAACCCGCAAACTGATGGAGGTTTGCCGTATGCGTAATACTCCTGTGATTGTATTTGTAAACAAACTTGACCGCGAAGGGCGCGACCCTTTCGAGCTTCTTGATGAGCTAGAGGAAGAGTTGAAGATATCTGTTAGACCTTTGAGCTGGCCTATAAATATTGGTCAAAAATTCAAGGGTGTATATAATATATACGAAGAGAAGCTTGACTTATACACTCCAAGCAAGCAGACTATCACTGAGAAGATAGCATTCAGCGACATCAATAGCCCAGAGCTAGAGGAGCATATTGGTGATGATGACGCAGAACAGCTTCGTACTGACATGGAGCTAATCGAAGGAGTATACCCTGAGTTTGACCGCGAAGAGTACCTAAAGGGTAAACTAGCACCTGTATTCTTCGGTTCGGCATTGAACAACTTTGGTGTTCAAGAGCTACTAGACTGCTTCTGTCAGATTGCACCGACACCAAAACCGACACAAACGGTTGAGCGTTTGGTTGATCCAGAAGAGGAGGCCTTCTCTGGTTTCATCTTCAAGATACATGCCAACATGGATCCAAATCACCGTAGCTGTATAGCTTTCCTAAAGATATGCTCAGGAAAATTTGAGCGCAACGCAGGTTATAAGCACGTTAGACACAACAAGATACTTAAATTCTCTAGCCCTACAGCCTTTATGGCACAGAAGAAGTCTATCCTAGAGGAGGCTTATCCAGGGGACATCATTGGTCTTCCTGACACGGGGAACTTTAAGATTGGTGACACTCTAACTAGCGGTGAGATGCTTCACTTCAAAGGTATACCTAGTTTCTCACCAGAGATGTTCAAGTATATTGAGAATGCTGATCCTATGAAGACTAAGCAGCTGAACAGAGGTATAGACCAGCTGATGGACGAGGGTGTGGCTCAGGTATTCACAAACCAATTCAACGGACGTAAAATCATTGGTACTGTTGGTCAGCTTCAGTTTGAGGTTATCCAATATAGACTACTTAATGAGTATGGTGCTCAATGTAAATGGGAACCTATCAACCTTTACAAAGCTTGTTGGATAGAGAGTGAGGATGCTGGTGAATTGGAAAATTTCAAACGCCGCAAGTTCCAGTATATGGCTAAAGATAAGGAGGGAAGAGATGTATTCCTTGCTGATTCGGGTTATGTATTGATGATGGCTCAACAAGATTTCCCGAAAATCAAGTTCCACTTCACCTCGGAGTTTTAATTCGCCAATAACTATTACCTTTGTATGAAGGTGATAACTTACAACTTATATAATATAGATTACATATGGAAATCAGAGGAAGAATAATCAACCTCCTACCACTTCAGTCTGGACAAGGCAAGAATGGTGAGTGGAGAAAGCAGGACTACATCCTAGAGACCTTAGACCAATATCCAAAAAAGATCTGTTTCAACCTTTGGGGAGATAAGATCAGCCAATACCCAGTTGCTATTGGCGATGAGGTAATTGTTCATTTCGACGTTGAAAGCCGCGAGTTTAATGGTCGTTGGTATACTGATGTTAAGGGATGGAAGATTGAGAGCGTAGATGCACAGCAGTATGCTGCACCTCAACAACAACCTCAACAGTATGTTGGTGCAACAGCACAACCAGTGGCTCCAGCGCCTCCAGTGGACTTCTCTTCTCAGGAAGATGATCTACCGTTCTAATTATTTAGAGCAAAAAAATATAGAAGGGATAGGGTAAATTGTTATCAACAATGGTCTCCTATCCCTTTTTTATGTACATATATCCCAAAGATATCTGTTTTAATATATTTTAATTCGCAAGATATAACCTATGCTAAAAGATTGTACTTCTAGGTATTAGAGACTTATTAGACAGTGGGCATTAAGTTTGTTGATCAAATAGAGTGCTCAAAGTTTGCAAATACAATTAATTGTACTACTTTTGTAGAGCAAAACGATGGTGCCATAGCTCAGTTGGTAGAGCAAAGGACTGAAAATCCTTGTGTCCCCGGTTCGATTCCTGGTGGCACCACATGTTTAAGCATAAAGCTTATTATTTAACGACACTTATTTGATGGTGCCATAGCTCAGTTGGTAGAGCAAAGGACTGAAAATCCTTGTGTCCCCGGTTCGATTCCTGGTGGCACCACACAAAAAAGCCTCTTACTTCTTTTCAGAAGTAAGAGGCTTTTTTGTTATCTATCACTTGAACATTCGCTCGAAGCTCTTTGGATCACCATCATTTGGTGCGGGCTCTAGATCTAACAACTTACATATCATAAGGTATAAGTTAAGATTCAAGAGTGCTGGATGGCGCTCACCTTGCTTGAAAGATGGGCCTGCAGCATAGAATATAGCTTGCATATCGGGTTGACTATTGTCATATCCGTGAGCAGCTCCAACGCGTGGTCTATTTCCTCCTTTGTGAAAGTCTACCGTTGTCCCCTCATTTGCTAGCACAACAAGCTCCCCAACACGTGGATTCTTACCATAATGATACCTTGCAGGCACCTCTCCCTTGCGCCAAACAGAGATGTTCGGAACAGTTTTGAGTATTCTATACGCCTCATCCACATAGTCTAGATCTGGATAAAGAGTAACCAACGGGCCTGTAGTTACGTGCGTGAACTTCTCTATTGGTAAGTAATTAGCTAGATTGACATAGCGATCTGGGTAGTAAGTCGACATACCATGGTCTGCCAACACAATGAAATCACACTCCTCAAACATATCAAGTTTGCGAGCCTGTGTGAAGAAGTAGTTCAATAGCTTATCTAAATCCTCTACAATCCTGCGAGTTCTCGGACCTTCAGGCGTATCTCCATGGCTGATATTATCAGGCTCCTGAATATACCACATTATTAAATTAGGGCGACTCTCTTCAGGTCGAGCCATCCAGGCAAGGACAGAGTCAGCTCTAGTCCTAAATGGGACTTTGCTATCATACTTGTACCAGTCGGAAGGTTGCCTTCCTTGTATCTTAGTCTCTGAGCCAACCCAGAAGTATGACGCAGCACGTAACCCCTGCTTCTCGGCTGTTACCCATATAGGCTCACCTCCATAGAATATAGGATCCTCAACGGCTGTGCGATCAGAGATCTTATAACCACGACCAAGAGTACGATCATAGAATGAGTTATGCACCAATCCATGCCTGTCAGGATGAAGCCCCGTTGCCATACTATAGTGGTTAGGGAAGGTGATGGATGGGAAACAGGGAGTAAATTGTGCAGAAACACCAACCCTTGACAATGAGTCTAGAGTTGGTGTATTATACATCTGTGGGTAATCCCATCTGAATGCGTCCATCGAAAGAACGACTACCGTGCGGGCAGCAAGGTAGTGGAACGATGAAAGAATAAGTAAGAGAGTTGTAAGTTTACGCAACATCTATTTCTATGTTTAATATTATAAGCACAAAAATAGCACAATTGTCACTAAGAGTCACGCTTACAGAGTATACTTTTCAGCTTTTATGAAGTAGAATGATAGGTAGTTCTTGCCCTCACTCTTGAATCTTTCAGCTATTCTTGCCCTATATGATTCGATACGCTCTTGAGGTGTTTGAACCTTAGTAGACTCATTTCTAGCTTTCTTCTCAGTAGAACAGCCACCTTCGCTCTCACCATGAGCAGCCATCTCCTGCTCCATTCTCTTCTCCCACTTAACGAGATACTCCTCGTCGATACGCTCCTCCATAAGTGTACCCTGAACAGTCACCTCTTTTCCAACCACCTCAACAGGGAATCTTCCACTTTGAGATGTTGATTGAATACGTAAGATCTGACCATTAGCTCCAGCAATAAACATCTTGCCTCCACCGTGTTTGCATCTGTGAGTACAGTTGCCTTTAAGAGATACACTCTGTCCAACTAGCGCATCACACTGCTCCATCAGTTGATCCACTGTGATAGAATTATTACTACTACTTTCTGTTGATGTAGATTGCACATCTGCTTGAGTTGATAGAGTGATCGCACTCAAACTAAGTGACGATAGTAGAGAGAAAAGGATAAATAACTTTTTCATAGTTCTTTGTTGTTTATGTTTATTGACGGTTAGCGAAATAGTTTCTATAAAGTAGATATGGTATGAAAGAGAAGAGCCCACAGAGTGTTGTTACTGCGACAAACGGCAATGATCTGCCTCCCCTATCAATCAAAAATATAACTAAAGCGAGCAGTACGTTTAGGATAAGTGCAAATATTGAATAGTCCGAGAATCGGAAACCCACACTCTTATCCGCTGGAGTAACAAGCTTAAGCTGGAATGGGAACAACCAATCCTCTGCTTTTTTAAGCATGTTTGGCTCAATATCTATGTGCATTGTATCAACCAATGTATAGTTAGAAGCATCAATTGCAAAGTAGTCAACTGAGTTTTCTGAACCAACTTGTATCGTCCAATGCAGAGGTTCCGCCATAATGATGAATCTCTCGCGTGAAAGATCAACAGGCTTAACAGGCAATTTAATCCACTGTTGTGGTGATCGGTTGAGTAGCCAAGCCGCCCCGTCACTGTCAAACGCTAAAGCCAAAAAGAGCTTACTTCGTATCTCCATAACCTCAAGATGGAGGATCTCACTCTCTGCGGGTGCGTCTATTAAACTAACAACAGGTTCACCTGCACTCATCTTGAGTTGAAACAGCTTTCCGAAGTTATCTTTTATAAAGTAACCCTCATCGTACTCCTTTTTGGGCGTTGGATTTCCCCAAACTTTCTTAGCTGGAAATTTGAAGCCTTTTGATGATAACGCTTGAGTAAAGAGTGTGCTTTTCTCCGAATCCTTACTATTTGTGGTTACATCAATAAACTCAATCTCTTTTCCATTTATTCTGAAATAATCACTCGGCATCTTGAGATCAACACGCTTGGAGTTTGACTCAAAGAGAGGATAAAGCCCCATAGGTTGGTATAGGTAGTGCTGAGGAGCGACCCTAAGCATAAAGCTATAGTTCTGTGCGCTTCGTGCATCTATGGGAACACCCTTGATTGAGTCAGGAAATCTCTCTTCACTAACCAGCTGACGAAGGTATAAGAATGGTAGAATAGAGTCAAACTGCGCCTCGGTGTATACTCTACCTCTGCGATCAGCCCTAGTTATTCCATCTTCGCCATGAATGATCTGCGCAAACTCCTCGACAACACTGCTGTATCTCGTGTATGGTGTTTTGGTAGGTTTGACAGTAAAGTAGCTATAAAGCCATGGCAAGAACTGAGCAAATAGAAATATAAGTATTACCCAGAATAGAAGATATGTGATTCGTTTCATCTTTTGTGTCTATTAAATTAGTTATTAATCGCGTACTCCCCTCTTGAATCTATCTATCGAGAATAGTATCCATCCTGCAGATGCTGCACATAGAACCACTATCCACGGAAGGAAACAACTGTATGCTCCAGGTGTTGAGCTCTGGAAAAAGAGCGACACAATAAGTGCTGAAACGAGTAGATGAGTAATTGCATAACGTCGAGTACCCTCAAGAACAATACGCGAAGTCAATAGATAAGTAGTCAATGCCCCGAGGTGCCATGTAACAAATGTTGATAGTAGGCGTGCTGTTATCTCAAATGGGAAGTAGTAGTTAGCCACCAATAGAGCTATTGCAAGCATCACAATTGAGTATGCAACAAACATCGAGATACCATAAAGCACCATCATAGAAGCCATCTTATTGTGACCAACCGGAAGGTGTAGAGTTAGTTTTAGTCGTCTCTCACGCATCTCTGGCATGAATTGAAATATCGCCATCGCTATTGCCATAATGTATGGAAGATATTGATAGCTTTGAATAAGAAGAGTATCCTTACCGATAACTATCTCCCAAAGGTGGCTAGCACCCTTAAACGTTGCGATACGATACCAAATTGCTAGATTATATATAAGAGCAACCAGTGAGAGGAGAGAGAAAAGAAGAAAAACAATCTTCGTTTTGATCCACTCCTTGAAAAATACAGCTTTGTATATATGGTTCATTTCCCTATTATTATGTGTTAGACTTCTTAATACTTACCTGTTAGGCCAATGAAAATATCCTCCAAAGACATATCCACTCTTCGTAGAGAGTCGCTTGCTAGTCCTCTTTTATTTAAGAGATCCTTTACATAAGCCTCATCTTGGAATGTGTAGGTCCTAACATGATTTCTTATCTGCTCACTATTAATAATGAGATTATCTTGAAGCTCCAGTTGAGGATTCTCTGTCGAGAACTCAAAACATTTGAAGTTATTGTATAGAGAGTCAAGCGAGTCTTGAACAAGTATACGACCATAATCCATGATTATACACTCATCAACAAACCTCTCCATATCCTGAATGATGTGAGAGGTAACGAATATTGTCTTCCCCTCTGCGACAGCATACTCGCGAAGTATATCAATGAATAGTCGTCTATAGCCTGGATCAAGCCCCAAAGAGAAGTCATCCAATATAAGAAGCTCAGGGTTTTGAGCCAATATAATGCCCAGAGCAACCTGCGAACGCTGACCACAAGACATATTTGATATCTTCTGATTAGGAGCAACCTTTAGCTTTCTCATCAACTCATAATATACATCCCTATTCCAGTTCGGATAGAAAGGAGCATAAAACTTCTCTAGTTGCTCTATGCTCATAAAGGTATACTGCACGTGCCCCTCAAGCAAAAGACCAATACGGCGCTTGACTATTGGGTCCATGGTGGTTATATCCTCACCAAATATTTTACATTCACCAGCTTTAGGCTTAAGGTAACCACTCAATATATTGATGGTAGTGGTCTTACCAGTTCCATTTTTACCTAATAGACCAAGGATTTTGCCCTTAGGGACAGTGAAACTTAGATCCTCATATATCTTACGACTCCCATAATAGTGAGTCAAATTGTTGCATTCTATTATATTCTCCATTATCAGTTATAGTGTAAATTTCACTCCTGTCTCTACTCCCCACCCCTCACCAGAGGCAGCACCTTGTATGGCGGATGCTCTAATAAAGGGAGTAATAAAGTAATTCTTGACTCCAATCTCCTGCATAAACATAAGAGACTCGCACAATCTTGATCGAGTTCGATTCTCGAAGTTAGGGATAGTCATGCCCTGTACCACCTCATTGATTTCACCAACCACAATCTCCCTATTCATATTCAATGCCCCATTGATTGAAGCCTCTACAAGAAGAGCTGATCGTTTGTTGGTCTTAAACCGAAAGTTTGTAGCCACTTGGCTGTTTAATGAACTCCACTTTGCAAATAGATCATCATGACTCTCCCGCTCCGTATAGCCTCCGACCTCTAATTTCAACCATTGAAAAGGCATAGAAGAGCTCTCCTTTGGCCTCAATAAGAAAGATAGTCCAGCTTGCATGTCCGATCTCTTATAAGGTTGAGATACGCTCAGAAGTGTTGGTATAAATACCCCCGTTTGGCTGTTACTCTCCTCCTTAGTGTAGGTTCTTTCATATCCCTTAGTTCGATTAGCATCAAGCTTCATAGTAAGATCCAGAAACAAAGCCCCAACATTAAGAGAGTTATACCCCAAGCTAATCGACGAAGATGCTCTCTTGGATATAGCAGAGAGCCTTGTATCACTCTCCTCAACCCTTATACTCCTCGATGAAAAAGCCCATCTAGCAAATAGCCCCCCATTGGGTTGCTGCAAATAGTATAGCTCCCCACTCCATTTAGAACCACGATAGTATCTACTAAAAGAGCTTTCAGCAGTGGAGTATCTATGATCATAAAGCCCCATTCCAAGCAGGTGATAGAGCTTCTCTTTTCTGTACTGCTCCTCAATACTTATTGTCATGTGCTGCTTTTGACTATCAAAACCAACAGCAGCCCCCCAATAACCAATTGTTGATCTGTATGCCCAACCAACCCTAGTTCTTATATTTGAACTAGTATTTTTAGGTCTAGGATCCCTTTCACGCCAATGAAGAGAACCCTCGTAGCCAAAGCTTAGAGCAAGAGTTGAAGCTCCAACCCTCTGCCCGTAACTACCACCTAAGGTATAAATCTCGTAACTATAGTCCCCACCAACCGTATCAGCAATAAGATAAGGATAGAACTCCTCACTATTTGCCACGTTACTCCACATTGTATTTCGTTTCTTACCTCGGCTATAACCAGCATAGCCACTCCAGATAGTCCCACTCTCCGTCAATGTAGAACCCTGCGCTTGGAAGTTAGTTAGTTGAGATCTGCTACCGTCCCACACAGGAAGCAGATCCTTATGTTCAGATATATTATGAGATATAACCACCTCTCCAATAGTACCCTTCTCATATATGGAAGCCTGCGCAGGATTCTCTAATGCTATATTCTGAGCAAAAGAGATAAGTGGGACAAGCGTCAGCAGGAGAGTTATGGTTCTAATTTGCATAATTGATATCTTGATTTATTTATTTCATTAATGGATCAGGCGTAGCATTTGCTTCAAAATCAACAGAAGAGTTGTTTGTATCCTGAAGAATCACACGACCGTTCTCCTCTCCAGCCACTTTCCTTTTGATACAAACACCAAGGTTTGCGCCATTACAGTAAGAGAAACCTTTGTCAAGTCCTGCAGGAAGAGCTTTCGAAGCAGGTCCCTCAGGTTGACTTATCTCAACCGCATCATATACACTCTTGATCGGAACACCAACTCTCACGGTCTCGCTACCCGAAGCAGTGAATGAACGGACGAAGTTCTTATTCATAAACTCACTCATCTCCTCACCCGGGTGGAAAAGAATGTAAGCCTTGTACCCGCGAGTGTGAAGGATCCACACAGTAGCTGAGTAGCTGAAGTGTTTGATTAGATTAGGCACTTCAGGCACATCTGTGTCTAGGTTGTGCTCATCATACCACTCAAAGTCCGCTTTCGAAAGATCAACAGGAGAGTTCTCATTTACCACTTTGTGGTTAATACCATTACTAGCAAGTATGATGCTACTACCAGGATTCACCGGATAGTCAGTACCATTACCCGGCACACTGTACAAAGTACCCACAGCTACCGTTCCAGGAAGAAGATCACTCCATATATTGTTGTCCGATGTGTTAGTATAATCACTCTCAGCCACAGTCAAACCATCAGCATACAACACCTCGTTACTGTTGTTATATATCTCAAAATATTGATCCTGCCAGTAGCTCTTATTGTTGGTTGTAGTAGAACCAGAGAAGTAGATCTCTCTGAACAACCACCCATCACCGCTCACAGAGTGCTCAAGTACACACTGATGCAACATCTCATCACCAGAGATAGCAACCTCACGAGTTGCAGCTTGGAAGTTTAGGAAGTTCGCACTGTTTACATCCTCACTTTTACCCTCAACACTCAGACTATAAATTCCCTGAGGCACCTCAAGAGTCAAA
The DNA here is from genome assembly GCA_051648105.1 of Bacteroidales bacterium. GTDB lineage: Bacteria > Bacteroidota > Bacteroidia > Bacteroidales > UBA7332 > UBA7332. The sequence continues at coordinate 80,823 of JBOFEN010000035.1, read as the reverse complement.
GTACCATCCGCTTGAGTTAACCCCTCATACGATCTGTTACTAGATAGATTTGTCCAAACAACTTGATAGTTATCAACAGACAACTCCGCATGATCCTCACCATGCTCAAGAGAGATAGTCAGTAAAGTGTTAGTTTGAGTCACACTATTCTCATCTTGACAAGAGAAGAATAGAAGAACAATCGATGCGATTGATAGCAGTTTTAGTTTAGTAATCATATTATTAAGAATTTAAATTGTTATACGTATCTCAGTCCCAAAGAAAGGTATCTCCCATTTGCGAGCATTACTATCAGAGTTTGTTCTATAAACAGGGTTATAGTCCCAAATACGATTGACAAAGAAGGATAGCTTAAGATGCTTACCAATCTCCTTACTAGCCTTTAGGTTCATGCTCATCGAGACAGGAGTAGAGGTTCTTCTAAAATAGTTATCCGAGAAATTTCTCACCAACAAACCCTTCACAGGATCAGCAGCATCTTGCTCAGTGTAGGGCCTCATGACACCATCCTTACCAATATAGTGAGTAGGTACTCCAGAGAAAGGAAGCGATCTGCTTGATGTAAACCATACACTCTGCAACATACAGCTGAAGTACATTCTATATCTAGGCAAGTGAGTATTAAACCAAATGTTCGTATTGAACTGCTCTCGCTCCCTTCCTTGGTTCCAATCGTAGAAACCCACATAGGGATAAGGAGCATTATTCAAACTAATACTAGGTCTATACTCCACCGGAAGGCCCGTATCATAACTACTCCTATACCACGCACCATTGATCTCTATGGTTGTTCTAATAGGCTTTATTGTCGGAAGTATCAAGCGATACTCCACCCCACTCTTTGTCACCTTCTCACCATTGACAGGCCTACTGTATGAGCTAAGCAGCGTGTCACTCACTGCATTAAAGTCATCCACCGAAGGCCTTCCCGTTACAGGCTCCTTGAGATCACTATACTTTCTATATATCTGGCTGAAGTAAGTCGTATTGTATCCAAATCCATTGTTGAGCTCCTCCCTAAAGAGAGTAACCGATAGAGTTGCACCAAGAGTCTCGAGAGATAAGCCAAACTCCTGTTTTCTATTACGAGCAGGCTTGAGGTTATAGTTTACCCTATCCTTAAGCTCACTGTTCATTATCACCAAGCGATTAGCCTCATTCTGGGAATAGTAGTTCAAAGCAACAGCATCAAACCAAGCCTGCTGTGGGAATAGCAGATCCAGAGTAGGGAATTTACTCTGCTCACCCCATCCACCCCTCAACGAAACCTTCACGCTTCTATTGAAAAGCTCAAACTCAGGCAACTTCCACTCCAGGTTAAACCTTGGGTCCAAGTAAGGTTTGCCTTGTATATCATACTCCCTACCAATCCCAGCGAGCATTGTCATCCTTACACCAGCTTGAAGAGAAAGCGTGTGACTACCCATCGGCAACGTCGCCTTATCCTCAGCAAAAAGAGCAATGGTACTTACACCAGGGATGGAGTTGAAAGCTCTCTGTCTCTCACCAGGCCAAGGAGGCAGAAGAGGATCGAAAGTGGCACCGACACCATTGTTCTTCTCATATCTAGCATTAACCCCAGCCGTCAGCTTCTGATCCAAGTTACCAAGCTTCACAAACCCCTCGGCACTGATAGAACCCCACAACTGAAGAGGCTTACCCACTACTGTGTATTGACTCAAGTACTCATGAGGGAGATATAGACCCTCGTGCTCACCAGTTACACCCGGCAAAGCCGTAGGCGTAGCAGTCTTCTGAGTCACAATCTTCTCCCTATCTAGCTTCTCATAACCATTATCAGCCGTGAAGTTGAACTCTATATTCTTAAGTATAGGAGAATTTATCCACCACCGGCCATATAGAGAAGCCGTGATCTTACTATTATCAACCTTATAATACTCGGTGCTTTGAAGCAGATCAGGATCACTCTTTAGCTGATCTATCACACTCGACACAGATATCTTAGCGTTGTAATTAAAGCGCTGAACCTCTCCTCTAATCTGATTCGAGTATATTAACTGACCAGTTATTCTATTGAATCTATCAAGACTATTGCGAACATCAGGCTTTGAATCGGCCCAATCCAAACCTACATTGAGGCTCCCCCCATTACCATTAAACTTAAAACCCTTACCTACATATAATATTTTATTCAGAGGATCAACCTTTGTTCTTATCTGAAGAGGAGATGCGCCAGCTTTCGACTTAACGATAATAGCACCCGAAGTTAAATCACCATACTTTGCAGAAGGAATGCCATTAATGATCTCCACCTCATCTATATGATCACTCGATATGGTCCTAAGGTCAATACCACCATTCATTGTGGTGCGAGCCGTGACAGTTTGGTCACTCGATTGATTCTGAAGATTTGCATTATTAGATACTGGAGCACCATCAACAATAATAGAAGAACCCAATGCCGTAGAAGCATCACTGCCTGCTTGACGCATTGTCATCTGCTGAACACTACTCAATCCCCCATCCGAAGACAAATAACCAGGCAGGAGTTGAAGCAGATCCGCAAAGCCCGAAGGCTGTATATACTCAAGAGCACTCTTCTTGATCAAGTAGCTACCCGTGTGGCTCTTTGGTTCAGCCATCACATTTACCTCATTAAGTTTGAATGACTCCCTCTCCAATTTTATCATATGAGTCACCTGATCAGAGATCGATACATTTATGATTTTAGGTAAGTAGCCCAAATAACGAACCTCTAGGCTATATACTCCAGAAGGAATACCCTCGAGACGAAACCCGCCATTCAAATCGCTGATTGTACCACAAGAGAGAGATTGAATCAGAAGAGTCGCCCCAACGATCTCCTCGCCACTATCCTTGTCTACAACTCTCCCCACAATACCATTGAGCCTAACGATACTCTCACTCGAGAATCCAAGCTGAATAAATAGCATTAATGTAAGGGTTGATATAAATCTCTTCATCGCTGTAAATAGGTTCCTGTTATTTTTAGTGCAAAATTATTTTGTTTCTTTATAGATGGAAATAACCAATAATAGGGATATATTTGCCCCACCTAACTAAAAATAGGGAAGGGAGAACCCACTTCACACACATTTCTTTAATCATTAAACAGTAAATCACAGTATGAATCACCTTGTATACTCATCAGAGATGAAGATGGCAGAGCTAATTCTAGACAACTGGCGACTAATCCCTGTACTGAATCGATTCGGTATCCACCTTGGATTTGGAGAGAAGAGAGTACGTGAAGTGTGTGCTGAACACTCAATCTCCACCTCTCTCTTTCTTCTTATATGCAATGTCTACACACATGAGGATTACCACCCCGAGGGAGAGGAGCTCAGTAGTCTAGACATAGAGAAGCTAATCGGCTACCTTCAAGCCTCACACAAATATTATCTAACCACAAGGGTCAGTGACATAGAGAAGCAGCTCAAGAGAATGAGCAACTGTCGCACGGAGAAAAATAATATTATCCTCCAACGATTCTTCGAAGATTACAAACAAGAACTCACAAACCACTTTGAGTTTGAGGAGAGAGTTGTCTACCCCCACATCAGAAACATTGTGGCACACGGGAAGACTGAACTACTAGACATAGACCAGTTCGAAGAGAACCACTCAAGTATAGAGGACAAACTGAGCGATCTAAAAAGCATTATCATTAAGTATCTCCCAGAGATATGCTCACACTCACAGCGCTCTGATCTTCTTATCAACATATTTCTGCTTGAAGAGGACCTAAATAGACACGATCTAATTGAAGATAAAGTGCTCATTCCATGGGTGCAAAATCAGAAACTCATTGTGGGAGGTAACTCATGAAGCAGAGAATAGTTATTGTTGAGAACTCAGAAATCATTGCCGCAGGTATAACAAAGATGCTTGAAGCAAGCAATGAGTTTACCGTCGTGGCACACTTGACAGACATCAATCAGCTTGAGCAGAGACACTCTACTCTGCGTCCAAACATCGTACTTATCAACAATATGTTGATAGACTATAGTCGTCGTCACACAATACTAGAGAGCATCAAAGTGCCACGAGTTGCTATTGAGAGCTCATGCATAGAGCCCGACACAGCTCGACACTATGACGCAATAGTATCAATCTACGACTCAATCTCACGAATAGAGAATAAGTTACGCTCACTAATCACAAACGAAAGGGGTGATAACAATAGTCACGGAGAGAACTCTGAGCTCTCAGATAGAGAGAGGGAGATACTTGTAGCGGTAGCAACAGGCAGGATGAACAAAGAGATAGCTGATCAATATAATATCTCCATACACACGGTCATCTCTCACCGCAAGAACATAACACGTAAGACCGGTATCAAATCAGTCTCTGGACTCACCGTCTACGCCATGCTTAATAACCTTATTGGAGCAGATGACATCAAATAAATAGATGAATTTTAGCACTTTTATGGCCTTCATCCCTATTAGTTGGGATGAAGGCCTCTCTTTTTAACTCTTTCTAAGGATTGCCCACCTCTCTCCTTTGCCCGACCTTTGCATCAGATAAATTCGAGAGACGAAGGCTGGCACACACCTATCCCTTATTTGTAGTAAACTAATTGTGTGAATGAAGACATTTATGTGTGTCAGCCCTAAACTCGGAAATACAACTTAAAACAAACAATATTCTTGAGTTTAAGATCAGAAAAATGAAGAAAAAAGTAGTTACACTAATGCTTGCTGCAAATGCTATCGCAATGATGGCAAATAGCAATTCAACTATCAAAGGACGGATTATAGATCAAGATGGAAGAGCTCTTCCTGGTGCAACCATAGTCATCGAAGGCACAACAGAGGGGACTGTATCGAGTAGAAACGGTGAGTTTACTCTCGAGAGCAACTTTGAGGAGAATAGCAATATACTTGTAACCGTGATTGGTTATGAAGCCGAAGTAGCGAAAGTGAAGTCTGGGGGTGAGATTGTGGTAAAGATGAAGGAGAAGACACACTCGCTTGACCAAGTAGAGGTATTCGGAGAGAGACACCGCACACCTGAGAAGATGGACTTCATCACACGTATGCCACTTCGCCCGAGCGAACAGCTACAGAGCATCTCTGTTGTCTCGCACAAGATGATTGAACAGCAAGGTAATATATCCCTTGCAGATGTAACAAAAAATATAGTTGGAGTTAGCACTTTTGCTACCTACGGTGGAGCTAGTGAGAGTTTGAGTACTCGTGGATTCCGAGGTATCCCAACCCTAAAGAACGGTATCAGAGTTCATTCAGACTTCCGCGGACAAGGTGTACTCTCTGATATGCAAGGAGTGGAGAGTGTGCAAGTGATCAAAGGATCTGCTGCCATCACCCAAGGTATTGGTAACGATATAGGTAGTGCGGGAGGAGTTGTAAACATAGCCACAAAGACACCACGCTTCGAAGATACAGCAAACATAGGTCTTAGATTTGGTAGTTGGGGACAAGTACGCGGAGTATGGGATCTACAAAAAGTGATAACTAGAGATGAGAAAGTGGCACTTAGATTCAATGGTGCACTAGAGAGATCTGATAGTTACAGAGCTCACGTGGATAAGAACCGCATCTACTTGAATCCATCATTGGCATGGAACCCAACAAGAAGAACCAATGTGATCGTTGAGATGGACTACCTTCACGACTCACGCACACCGGATAGAGGTACGGTCAACCTTGCTGCTGATAGTGTGAATGCGCTATATGATCTACCACACAACAAGTTTCTAGGGTTTGAATCAGACAGAATAATTACAGACCAATTGAGCTACTCAGCTAGAGTAAACCATCGCATCAACGATACATACTCACTACGCTTTGTCTATGCAGGCTCGACACTTAACACAGACAACACAGGAGCAAGCAACAGCAAACTAAGAACAGCAGACAAGACAGGCGAATATAATCTACGTTCAAGATCCCTTGGACGATCAACTAGAGAGGATAAGAATCAACTCTTTCAGATGGACTTCATCGGCCGCGATGTACAAACAGGTCCAATAAAGCATACATTCCAAGTTGGTATGGACTTCAGACGAAATGAAGTATCATCAATGTCATACAACTCAGTGGTTATTGACACCATTGACGTACTAAAGGAGATTGTAAACAGACTCCCACAAGACGTATCACTCACAGAAGGAAGCACAACAACTACCTACTCAAACAGCTACGGCATGATGGCACAAGAGGTTATGACCCTATCGAAATGGGCGAAAGCTATATTAGCACTACGTTATAGCTTTGGTGATAGCTACGACAACAGCTCCTCTGGAGCCACTCGCGGTGATGCACTCAATCCTATGGCCGGTGTGATCATTACTCCTTACAAAGGGATTCACCTATTTGGGTCATTCACTACCACTACGGATCTGCGCTCGGCAGGCAACCTTATGGAGGATGGATCATCAGTTGGAGCTTCGACAGTACGTCAGTTCGAAACAGGAGTAAAGGCAGAGTTCTTCAAGAGCCGATTGAGATTAAACGTTACTCTCTTCGACGTACTCAACTCAAACCTAGCTTACCAGATATACGACGATGCTATGCAAGCAACAGGAAGATATGGAAAAGCAGGAGATCTTAGCCGAAGAGGTGTGGAAGTGGAGGTTACGGGCAGGTTGCACCGTTCGCTTCAAGTTGTTGCGGGTTATGCTTTCCTTGATGCAAAATATAAAAACTCACTTGCATTCATGGATGGATCAGCACCATCAAATGCTCCACGCCACACTGCTAACGGATGGTTATACTACCAACCAGAATTTGCCAAAGGGCTATCAATCGGAGTTGGTGCATACTATGTAGGCGAAAGACCAGTTAATGACTTCTCAATGAAAGCTTCACACGCCAACACAACTCCAGGGGTTAAGCCTTTTGATATGAAGGCACACACGACATTGAATGCAACTGTAGGGTACCAATACAAAAGAGCAAGTATCAACCTTATCTTTAACAACATCACAAATGCTGAGGGATATAGCTCATACTACCGTGGTGGATTCATCAACCCTATTGATCCATTCAACTTCTCAACAGCTCTTAGCTATAACTTCTAAGATATAAACTAGGGAGTTAATATTAACAAACGCCAATAGCTCCCAAAAGAACACTACCTCTACCACATGGGAGGTAGTGTTCTAACAAAGCAGAAAATCCAGACCGCTATGGGTTTAATAATCAACCATTTGGCGGGGTTAAAAAAAGGCTGTGAGTTGGAGGTGAAAAGGCTAAGGCTTTTGACCCAAAAGGCTAAGGGTTTTAGGTCAAAACTCAAAGGCTTTTGGGTCGTTAGTCACAGCGAAAATAGTTCCATCTCACTGCATAAAAAAATCAGCTCTCAGAGTGTAAAAAAGAGAGCCTTAATAGTTAAGCTAAAATTGATTAGGATTTGAAATAGTTCGGTTTTAGAGTTAGTGTTTATTAAATTAGGGAGTCCCCTCTAGGTAGTTATCAACAGTGTTAATAACTACCTAGAGGGGACTCTCGTTCTATTATATAACTATGCTAAAGTTCTATTTGCTTTGATAGACTCTCACGTAATCAACCTCCATCGAAACAGGGAGATCAGTAGGATCTATCTCACCAACCCAGTTACCACCCAAAGCTTGATTAAGAATTATATAGAAGTCTTGATCAAAAGGATACTGCTCATGGCCGCCATCCTTCTCTCTGTAGTAGGTGAAACTCTTAGATCCGTTGATAAAGAAGTCAATCTTATCATCGCTCCACTCAATTGCATAGGTGTTGAAATCTCCAACTTTGAATGGTGCAGTAACGTGTGATGGGGAGTTAACCCAACCATCAGTTACAACGGCTCTGGTGCGTGTTGTATGAACTGTCTGATAGACTTGAGACTCATGATTAAGGTGTTCCATAATGTCGATTTCACCACTGTGAGGCCATCCGCCATACTTGTTGTGAGTAGGCATCAGCCAAAGAGCAGGCCAAGCACCTTGTGCATGACCGAATTTAGCACTGATTTCAACACGGCCGTAGCGGAAATCAAACTTACCTCTGGTTGTAACAGCACCAGTTTGGAAAGCGACTGTGTCGCTATCCACTGGAGTATTACGAGCAATAAGGTGAAGAGATCCACCCTTTACATATGCCATCTCAGGAAGGTCTGTCGCATAACGACACCAGAAAGAAGGTCTTCTGCCTGGAAAGCTCCAAACCTCAGGGTTTGGCTTACCATCTTTGTTGAAGTTATCTTCGAAGATAAGCTTCCACTCGCTCTTCTTAATCTTAGCAGAGGATTTGTTCTCTGCTGGTGACGCTCCATAAGATCCGTTAGCAACAACGGCAACAGAGGCAAATATCAGTATAGAAAAGATAGCTTTTCTAATGTTTGAACTCTTATTCATCATCTCAAATCTACTATTACTTTATTGGTTGAATTGTGAACTCCAATCTCTTTTTAGTTGGGCTCACTTGATATTGAGGAAGTACACCAGGTCCACAAGTTGCGGTACCCACTCCAGCTTGCTCTGAGTCAAGGTGAATCGTTACTGTTCCTCTATCTTCTAGTTGGTTTAGGTGAGTGGCATTCTCTAGGTTCTCATCTTGGTATGGAAGAGAGCTGAATTGGAACTTACCTTTTGACGTTACTTGTATACCTTGTCCCGCTTCGTTTGTGAATCTAGACCAACGAACGTCGGTACGGTTTCCACAAGCTTGAGGGTTTACATAAGGAACGAACATATCTTGTGAGTTGCTCTTCCAGATAGCAATCTTACCATACTGCTTTCTATCTTCGTAAGTCTCATCTTCGCCACGACCAAGATACTCTACTTGGTTGTATTGAGCAGGCATGTCGAATGTGATACCAAAACGAGCCATACGCTTAACAAGAGCCGTATCAGGCTTAAGCTCGGCAACAACGTTTAGCTTACCGTCGCGCTCGATTCTATACTCGATAGTACCAGCAAATAGTTTCTGATCTTTTGCATTTACCATCTCGATGTTGCTCAAGATAGAGATGTCCGAACCTTTGCGCTTAACGTTTACAGATGTAGCACGCTGCTTAAGGTTGTTCATACCTTGAGAAACCCATACTCTACCATTCTCTCTATCGCGATTGTCATTGTCTGTCAATGGTCTGTAAAGACTCATCACGATTGGATTAGAGAGCATCTCGATGCCGTTTGCAGTGAAAGAGATAAGCTCACCACTCTCTGGAGATACCTCCATAGCGTATAGTTGGTTCTCTACGCGGTTAGCATTGATGGTGTAGTTTCCACCGTTTGCGCTGCTATAGATTGGAGCAATAGCACCAGATCCTTTGAACTCAAATTGGTTGTCTGCAACAACATAGTCAAGAGAGATGAATGGTTGCTCTGATCTGCGTCTCCACTCAAGGTTTAGATAGTACTCGCCTACTCCTTTTAGTTGAGCTGAAGTTGGAACAGAAGGTGCGAATCTCACTGTTTGGTGAGGAGCACAATCGATCACCTCAACGCCACTCTTGATAGTAGCTCCTTTGTCAGTAACGAAAGACCAAGTCAATTCGAACTGATTTAGGTTTGTGAAGTCATACCAGTTTTTGATCTCTACTTGTGCTCTCTTAGCGTCAACAAGTGAGCTCTTGATGTATTGGTAAACCTTCTTCACCTCTTTAAGGTGTGGGTAAGGTATGCGATCAGCATTTACAAGACCGTTTGCACAGAAGTTTCCGAAGCTAGGTATATCTTTTGGACCGTAGTCGCCACCGTATGACCAGAACCAACGGCCATTCTCATCAATCTCCTTGAAGCTTTGGTCAACCCAATCCCAAACACATCCACCTTGAGCCATTGGATTAGACTCGAAAGTTTCCATGTAGTCATTGAAACCACCACAGCTGTTACCCATAGCGTGAGAGTACTCACAAAGGATGAATGGGCGGTAAGGTGCTGGATCTTGTGCTAGATATGCTTTGATCTCACCGATACTGCGGTACATACGACAGTAGATATCTGTGAATGCTTCTTGTTGTGCACGCTCGTATTGGATAGGACGATACTTCTCTATCTCTTTGTACCATGCATAAACGCGCTCGAAGTTAACACCCATACCTGCTTCGTTACCCATAGACCAGATGACGATTGATGGGTTGTTCTTTGAACGGTGGTACATACGTTGGTTACGAACGATGTGCTGTTGGTACCATGAGGTGTCTTTAGCAAGTGTCTCAGGACCGTAACCCATACCGTGAGACTCAACGTTTGCCTCGTCAATCACGTATAGACCGTAGATGTTACAAAGCTCATACCATCTCTTGTCATTAGGGTAGTGAGAAGAGCGAACAGTGTTGATGTTGTGTTGTTTCATCAACTCAATGTCTCTGATCATAGACTCCTCAGTAACGGTACGTCCAAGTTGAGTGTGTTCGTGACGGTTAACACCCTTAACGATGATTGGCACACCATTGATGTGGAATCTTCCGTTCTTGATCTCAGAGGTTCTAAAACCTACGTGAGCACTAGTAACGGTTGTTTTAGTGTTGTTGTCGTATAGTTCGACGATTAGATCGTATAGATTAGGCTCTTCAGCACTCCAGCGTTTCACATCCTTGATGTTCTTAGATGAGAAAGTTACTTTGCCTTCGGCAGCAGGTCTGCTCTCAGTTAGTACAACTTGACCATCAGCATCGATAAGCTTGTAAGCTACGCGGCTATCTTGAGATGGTTTGCCAACGGTAACATCTAGTTCGAAAATACCATCTTTGTAGTTATCTTTTTCAAGAGTTGATACTACATTGTAATCGGCGATGTGACTCTTAGGTGTAGCGTAAAGATATACATCACGCTCGATGCCGCTAAGTCTCCAGAAGTCTTGACACTCCATGTAAGAACCGGCACTCCATCTGTAACACTCAACAGCAAGAGTGTTCTCACCAGCTTTTAGCTTGTCGGTGATATCCCACTCGGCAGGAGTCTTAGAGTCTTGGTTGTAACCAAGCAGCTCGCCGTTTAGCCATACATAGTAGAAAGAGATTGCACCCTCAAGACATAGTACTACTCTCTTGTCTGACCATCCTTGAGGAACAGTGAAGTTGCGGCGGTATGAGCCCACTTCGTTGTGCTCGTGTGGTACGAGAGGAGGCGTTGGCTTCTTCATGTCGAACATCGGAGATACGAATTCATACTCCTCGTTCACGTAGATAGCTGTACCGTAGCCTTGTCTTTCCCAGTTTCCTGGCACTTGTATCTCAGCCCAATTCTTAACAGAGAAGTTTGGCTTGTAGAAGTCTACTGGTCTGTTGTCTGGATTCTTAGTCCAAGCGAACTTCCATTTACCATTCAAAGAGTGGTAGCTCGATGAGCTTTTGTAGTCAGTTTTTAGTGCTTGTGACTCAGAGTCGTAAGGCAATACATAAGTGTGAGGCTCAATTTTGTTAAGCCCTAGAGTGTATTGCGACTGCCACTCTGGCAACTGCGCCGTAGCGCAGAGTGTGCCGAGTAGAGCAATAAGTGATAGTTTTATTCTGTTCTTGTAGTTCATAGTCGTATTAAGTTATTTGGTCACTAGTAAACAAGTACCTCGTCAAAGGCCATTCTAGCTGGAGATCCTTCGCGGTTGTTTCCGTCAGGACAGATACCTGGTTTCTCAAGCTCGAGAGTAACATATCTAGCATTTACTGCATCGAAGTTGGATAGAGTGATTTGGTTCTTGATAAATGAGAGCGGGAAGCGCTCCATCTCAGAGAACTCTCTAAGTTCTACTTGAGTGTATGACTTACCGTCTTGTGAAACGGATAGTTTTACTGACTTTGGAAGGTTTGCACCCATACCAGAGTTGATCACACCGCTAAGTACAACTTTAGATATCTCTTTTGAAGAGCCAAGGTCGATAGTGAACTTAGCGTCTTTATCGTAGATATCTACGTGGTCTCCATCAGAGAAACGTTCAGAACCGATGATTCCGTTTGTCAACAACTGAAGGTTTGGTTGGTCGCCAGTCACTTTAGCACCTGTAGCAAGGGAGTGAATTGGAGTTAGTCTAAGTGGTTCTCCTTTTCTTACGCCATCTTTGAAAGCGGCTGCAATGATAAACTCTCCTTGTGGAACTTCAACAGCAGAGCTGAAAAGTGTTGATGTGCTTGTTGGCATAGTACCATCTAGCGTGTATCTTATCTCAAGGTCTGGTCTGATAGAAGAGAATGAAGCCATCACTTTGCCATTGTCTGCCTTCACCTCGTGGAAGAGGTTGTACATCGATTTAGCCCATGTGATACCTAGATGGTCGTAGATTGTTGCCATTCTGTCCATTCTCGGAAGGAAGTTGTCCCAATCCTTGGCTTGAGTGCTCCAAGCTCTATCTGCAAGAGCAGTTAGGCGAGGGAATACCATGTATGTAAGCTCTTGAGGTGACTTAATGAATTCAGTCCACATAGATGCTTGTATACCCTTAACTTGAGAAAGGTGATTAGATTTCACACCACTCATCTCAGGCTCATATTCATACACATCTTGAAGTGTATTGTTACCAAAGTAGGTGAATGGCTCAAACCATTGTGGTCCTTGGTAACGAATAAAGTAAAGCTTTGTAGCAGGAGTCAATACAACATTGTGGCCTTTTTCAAGTGCAGGAAGAGCGTGTTTACCTGTTCCTCTCCAAGCAAAGATAGTTGCATTTTCAGGGATTTCGCTTTCGCAAAGTTCATCCCATCCCATTAGGTTTCTATCTTTACTGATAAGGTAGTTGTTCATTCGACGAATGAAGTAGCTCTGAAGCTCCTCTTCGTTAGGGATTGAGTTGTCTTTCATTCTCTTTTGACAAAGAGGACACTTCTCCCAATTATCTTTCCAAGCTTCATCCCCACCAATGTGAATGTACTTAGATGGGAATAGCTCACATACTTCGTCAATAACATCCTCAAGGAAATCGAAAACTTCGTCCTTACCTGCGCAGTAGATTGCAGAGGCTCTCTTACCGCCAATACCAGGAAGAGTACCTAGGAAATGGTCAACAACAGGACAAGCAAGCTCTGGATATGCTCCAAGAGCTGAGTTGATGTGAGCTGGCATCTCAATCTCTGGGATAACCTCGATGTGTCGTTCAGTAGCATAAGCTACTATCTCTTTCACATCCTCTTGGGTATAGTATCCTCCTGAAGGTGTTGGTTCACCCTGCATAGGGTTCTTACGCATAGAGAATAGATCGTGGCGATCTACTTTGTATCCACCAACAGAGGTTAGTCGAGGGTATTTCTTGATCTCAAGTCTCCATCCATTATCATCAACTAAGTGCCAGTGGAACTTGTTAAGCTTGTGGATAGCCATGTAGTCGAGTAGCTTTAGAAGCTCATCTTTAGGCATGAAGAATCTTGATACGTCAAGCATAAAACCACGATACTCATATTTTGGAGCATCAATGATCGAAATGGCAGGGATAGTGCAATCAAGTTCTTTGTTTGTTCTCCCTGAGAAGATCTCAGTAGGAAGAAGTTGAAGAAGGGTCTGGGATGCGTAGTAAAGACCTTTATCTGTAGAAGCTTCAACAGTTATTTGGTTATCATTGACCTCAATAGTATATGCCTCTGAGGCTGCACCCTCTTTAAGTCTGAAGGATATTGAGTTCTTCTTCTCTTGTTTGGAAGTCTGCTTAAGAGTCAATCCGGCTGCTTGATCTAATCTAGATAGCAAAGGTTCTGCATCTTTAATAGCAGCACCATCATGAAAAGAGATAGTAGTTTTTGAGTTTATCTTGAAGGCTCCTGTTTTCTCAACAACGCTATCAGGTCTCGGCACAATAGAGATTTGTGCCGAGATTATTGATGAGATCATAAGGAGCATTGAAAGTAAGATCTGTTTTTTCATACTTAAATGACTTATGGTTTTGTGTAGTTTAGTCTATGATAACTTGGAATCTGATAGAGTCGTCATATTGAACCTGAAGTTCTTTAAGTCTCTCTTTAAGCTTAGAAGTTATCTCAGCGTACTCTGGATTACCGTATAGATTGGTCATCTCCTTAGGATCGTTTTCTAGATCATAAAGCTCCCACACGTGAATGTCGTTGTAGAAACGGATAAGTTTGTAACGATCTGTTCTAACACCAAAGTGTCTGCGAACCATATGCTCAGCAGGGAACTCTTGGAAGTGATAGTAAAGAGCATCTCTAAAGTCACCCTCTTGCTCGCCTTTAAGCAGTGGTAGCATAGATTGTCCTTGCATCTCCTCTGGTATCTCAGCTCCAGCTATCTCTAGGAATGTAGGTGCATAGTCAATGTTCTGAACTAATTGATCAATATCACCTCTCTTCTTAAGACGCTCTGGAAGTCTCATCACAAGTGGAGTGCTGAATGACTCTTCGTACATAAAGCGTTTGTCAAACCATCCGTGTTCTCCCATGTAGAACCCTTGGTCAGAGGTATAAACAACAAGAGTATTCTCAAGTAGATCTTGGCTCTCTAACCACTCCATTAGTCTACCAATGTTGTCATCAACTGATTTAGCTGACTTTAAGTAGTCCTTAATATATCGTTGGTACTTCCAAGCAGTAAGCTCTTTACCTTTAAGGTTTCGCTTCTTGAAGTCGCGAACAATAGGGCCATAGTGAGCCTCAAAAGCTGCTTGTTGAGCTGAGTCCATTCGTCCGTATGCTCCTTCATCCTCTGATGGATGGTACCAAGAGAGTAGCCTGCTGTACTCGGTTCCGGTATAAACCTTATTGTCGTAAAGCAAATCCATATCATGATTGCTAGATATTCTCATCTCTGCCTTCTCTGCTGCAACTCGTCCACTGTAGTCATCCTCGAAGTTTTCAGGGAATTCGAAAGTGCGGTCTTCAGCATACTCAAGGTCTTGTATGTTTGGCATCCAGTTTCTGTGAGGTGCTTTGTGGTGAACAAATATCGCGAATGGACGGCTCTTGTCTCTGCTTTCCATCCAAGCAATACTCTTGTCTGTCACAATATCTGTCACATAACCTGGTGTGCGTATAGTATCATTATCTGTGATAAAGTCTGGTTGGAAATACTCTCCTTGTCCGTGTAGTATATCCCAGTGATCAAACCCAGTTGGTTTGCTCTCTAAATGCCATTTACCAATAATCGCTGTCTGGTATCCCACCTTCTGAAGCTCTTTAGGCATGGTCATTTGTGAACCATCGAATAGATCCTCATTGTTTATCTTACCATTCTTATGGCTATGTTTTCCTGTTAGCATGCAGGCGCGACTAGGACCAGATATTGAGTTCGCCACAAAACTTTGTGTAAATCGAACTCCCTCTGCTGCTAGTCTATCAATGTTAGGTGTTGTTGCTATTTGACTACCATAGCAGCTAATCATCTGCTGTGTGTGGTCATCCGTCATAATATATACTATATTCAACGGTTTTTCTTCTTTAGTTGAGGCTGAGGTTGAGCAGCTAGACAATGCAACCGATGAGATCGCAGGTAGCAGTAGTGAGTATGTAGAAGCTTTCATACAAGGAGCTTGGCATTTAATAGTTTAGATTCATTTATCATTTTAAGCTCTCTCTACCTCCTTGATTCTTTGAACAAGAGGTAGAGAGAGCTATTAAATGTTAGTAACCGTAGTTTTGGTCACTGCTAGATATTGCAGAGTTTGTATTGATCTCTTCCTGTGGAATAGGCATCAACATATTACGTTTAACCTGATCAACTGGAAATAGTCTATCCCAGAAGTTTGCATTTGCAATAGCAGGTGAGTGTGTTTTTGTAATTGTATGGTTGTTATGACGCTCAATAACTAACTCATTAAAGAACTCCTCTCCACGACGACGAACATCCATTGCTGAGAAACACTCACCAACAAGTTCGAACTGACGCTCTCTGAAGATGATTCTACGTAGATCGTCTTGAGAAACAGAAGCCTCTACATTTGCTGGGTGAGCTGCTGCAGGAGTCACTGAGTTGCGAGATCTCGAAAGAACTTGGTTTAGATACTCAAGTGATTGGGCTTGGTTTCCTAACTCATTCTCAACATCAGACATCAAAAGAAGCAAGTCTGAGTAGCGATACAAGAAAAGATGCTTGTTACTACGTTGTGCTTGAGCTTTTGAATCGTAGGTTTTTCTCAAGAAAGACCATCCTTGGTGATCGCCTCCTAGTGTCATAAAGCGAGTTTTCGCTGTTTGAGTCATTAGAAGTGTATCTGGATTTGTACAGTCTAGTGTTGGATCATTGTATGCAATGATTGAATCCAGAACCTCTTCACGTCCACTCTTAATAATGAAGTAAGGGTAAGAGTACTGAGTAACTCGGTTCTTATCTACCCAAGTCGACATAAAGTAGTCACTTACACGAGGGTCTGATGGGTGCGTTCCTCTGAAGAAGTCATAGAATGCTTTAGAGATACGGTAACGTCCCCATGAGATACCTTCTGTAGAGTTCTGTGGTGAGAAGATCCAGCTGGTTCTGTTTCCTTGGTCATCTTTAACTGATATCTGAGACATGCTTAGCTTAAAGATTGACTCTTTTGAATCTTGTACCCCTTGCTCAAAGATAGCTCCTGGCTTTGATTCGAGTTGGAAAGCACCAATAGCTTGGTCACCATATTCTTTGGCCATTGCCCAATATTCTGAAGATGGAGTGTTCTCTGCACTACCCATCATCCAATATAACTTAGCAAGAAATGCATTTGCTGAAGATTTAGTAGGAACTGAGCTGTCTAGCTCGCTATCCTTAAGACCTTCAACTGCATCTTTCCAGTCTTGTGCAACTTGTGCAAGCACTTCCATCTTTGGAGTACGACCAACATAGATATTCTCAGATGTTGATGGGTCTGTCTTCAATGGCACATCGCCATAGGTGAATACTAGGTTGTAGTAACTCAGAGCTCTGATGAATTTAGCTTGAGCTCCTGCGTACTGTTTGTACTCATCTGAAAGAGGACTCTGCTCTAGGTTGTAAAGGAAAAGGTTACAGTTGGAGATAATTGTGTAGAATCCTCTCCAAGACATCAACGGAAGTTGATTGTTAGTCATAACACTCATCGAAGCCAATTCATCTTGGATAGAGTTGTTTGTTTGACCCCAGAATAGACCAGAACCTCCCTCTTGTACTTCCCAATATGCTTGCCCGTAAGCGTCCCATCCAGTTAAGTATCCATAGCATCCATTGAGAGCGAGCTGCGCATCGCTCTCTCTTTGGAACAAGTTCTTTCCGTATACAATATAGTTTGGATCTTCAACCAACATATCGCTACAAGATGTTGATAGAACCATCGAAAACAGAAGTGATATATATATCTTTCTCATTGTTGCTTAAATTTACAGTAGGTTATAAATTAGAAGGTCAAGTTCACACCAAACACAAACTCGCGTGGGTTAGGGAAACTGTTTGAATCAATACCAATACGAAGACCATCATTCGGGAATGAAGATACCTCTGGATCAAATCCTGAGTAGTTTGTTATCAAGAACAAGTTCTTAGCAGAAACGAAAAGATTAGCTCTCTCTAGTAGTACTTGTTTTGTCCATTTAGAAGGTAGTGTATAACCAACTGTCAAATCTGCACATCTCAAGAAGCTACCATCCTCTACGAATCTGTCCATAGATACGTTTGGTGCTGCTGAAGTTGCACTTGTATATTTGTTTGAAGTACCCTCACCTCTCCAAGCATTCTCAAATACATCTTTGCGAATGTTGTTATGGTTTCTACGAGCTGTTTGATCGTAGTAGGCATTACTATTATAGATCTCGTTTCCATAAACACCGTTGAACGAAGCTGAAACACTAAGAGCTTTATAGTTAAATGCAATCTGGAAACCATAGTTAAAGGCTGGCGTTGGATCACCGATGAAAGTCATATCCTGCTCGTCAATGATATTGTCACCGTTCATATCAACAAACTTAACGTTACCTGGAGTAGCTTCACCTTTCTTATAAGTCATCCCAGCAACCTCTTCAGAGTTCTGAATGATACCATCTGTTTTGTAACCCCAGAAAGCACCTGGAACATGCCCAACAGCAAAAATGTTTACTGCATTGAAGTAGTCACCAATAGAACGACCTAGGTATGCCTCAAGAGTGTGGTTACCAAACTTACTTGGCTGAAGACCTAGACTCTTAACAACACTTCTATTTACACCTATGTTAGCATTAATAGAAAGGTTCATATCTTTCTTCTGAATGATTTGACCAGAAAGAGTGAACTCTAAACCTTTGTTCTGAATAGAACCTTGGTTGATTGTATAAGTAGAGAAACCTGTTGACGGCGGCAATGGCATATCAATAAGAAGATCTCTCGTTGTTTTAAGGTATGCATCGAATGAACCAGAAAGTCTCTGTTTGAAGAATGCAAAGTCAATACCAACGTTGTAAGCCTCAGTTGTCTCCCACTTAAGGTTCTCGTTTGCTATGCTTGATGCACCAAGTGCGATCAATCTATCTCCTGATGGAGTTGAATAATCAAGTACACGAGCATAACCAGAAAGAGTACCGTAAGGGTCAATACCTTGGTTACCTGTAATACCCCAACCTGCACGAAGCTTTAACTGATCAAGGAAGTCTACACCAGACATGAAAGACTCCTCCTCGATACGCCAAGCTGTAGATAGCGATGGATAGTATCCCCACTGGTTGCCTTTAGCAAACTTAGAAGATCCATCAGCACGGAAGCTGGCAGTAAGCAAGTAACGACCATCAAGGAAAGAGAAGTTTGTACGTCCTAGGTAAGAACCAAGTTGGTTATCTCTCTGGATTGGAAGTGGGTGAGTCACACTATTAGCGAAAGAGATACCCTTTGTACGCAATGAGTGATTCTCAAAGTCTTTACCTGTAACCAATTTGTTCACGAAGTTATAGTCTTCGTAGTTAGCAGCAACAACCCCTGAAAGATTCAAAATACGTCCGAATCTATGACGGAAGTTCAAAAGGTTCTCAACAGAGTAGTTATTTGATGAGATAGTTGACATAGAAAGAACTCCATTGTCATTCATACCTCTAAATAGCTGAAGACCGAACCATCTATCACGTTGTTCCATACGGATGTTACCTCCAGTACGTAGTTCGTATGAGAAGATATTGTTGATCTTCCAGTTCAATGTAGCAGAAGCTCTAAAGACTTGGTTGATTGTCTTATCATCATAATCCTCAATCCAACTCAATGCCGTAGACATATCCTCTGGAAGAGTGTTAGCATCAATAATACGTTGGTGAGGAGCGGCATCGATTGCGCTACGTAGGATTGAACCCGAAGCACCACCTTTTGTGTCACCACCAGACATCATATCATTCTGTTTGATAGATCCGTTAACAATAACATTAAGACGAAGTCTGTCGTTTAGTTTAGAGTTAAGGTTCAAACGCATATCCCCTTGTGTTAGTCCTGTATTGTTTACAAGACCTTCGATATCTTTGAAACCAGCAGAGAAATAGTAAGTCGTACGCTCACCTCCACCATTGATAGATACATTATAGTTATGAGAAAAAGCTTGTCTGAAAACCTGTTTCATCCAATCCTCATTGTTAACAACGTGATAAGTACCAGCATTTTCAGGATCGTAAGTACCACCCGAAGTTACAAAACGAACCTCTGAGCCAGAGAAGTAGTACTGAGGAGTAGTACCAGCATTCTGCTCGTTACGATAAGTAGCATACTCGCTAACATTCAAAAGCTCTGGCAATCTAGTTGCATTTGCAATAGACCAAGTAGCATTAGCATTAACTACAGTTTTGCCTTTCTTACCCTTTTTTGTAGTGATCAAGATTACACCATTCGCACCCCTAGCACCATAGATAGCAGTAGCAGAAGCATCCTTAAGAACTTCTACACTCTCAATATCTTGAGGGTTCAAACTTGTCAATGGGTTCTGTGCTGCTTGGAAGTCACCAAGTGAGTTCCCAGCACCCTCTGCTGTTGATGGCATAGGGATGTTGTCAATGATGTAAAGTGGTTGGTTATCTCCACGAAGAGAGTTAGCACCACGAATCTGTACAGAAACGGCACCACCTGGAGTCGAACCACTACTGCTGATATTTACCCCTGCTATTTTACCTTGAATAAGGTTATCAACAGATGTGAATAACTGAGATTCTGATTCACTAGGCTTAAGCTGAGAAACAGCACCAGTAAGATCCTTACGTCTTACCTCACCATAACCGACAACCACAACCTCATCAAGTTGCTTTGAATCCTCATTCAAGACAACGATGATATTCTCCTGAGAACCAACAACAACATCTTGTGTTGTATATCCCATGAAAGAGAATTGAAGAACGCTTTTTGAATCTGGCACGCTAATAGTAAAGTTACCATCAATGTCGGTGATAGTACCATTTGTTGTACCCTTAACCAATACGCTCACCCCTGGCATTTCTAGTTTTAGATCGTCCAAAACTCGCCCTTTAACACTCTTAGACTGCGCAAACATGAGCGTCGTCGAGAGGCTAAAAAGAATAATGCAGCCCATGAGGCGGCGCAGAAAGTTGTATTCCATAGTTACACTAATTTAGGATTATTGAATTTGTAGTTTCTCGCGATAATAGTTTCCCTCCTGATTAAGCACCAATAAGTAAACCCCAGGTGTTAATCCATCCAATGATATAATGTTATCTGATGATTCTACGTTTAGTCTCTTTGCCTGAGCACCCAATAGATTGTAAATTACTACTTGAGCAACACCATCATTTGGAAGATCAATCTGAATATAGTCTCTAGCAGGAACTGGATAGATCTTAACCTTTCTACTCTCACCCTTTGGAGGATTAATAGAAGTACCAACATCCACATGAGTAATCAAGCTATCAACATTTGCAGCAATAACCTCATCCATAGCTCTGATCAAGCTATAATCGTTGCTAACATTCACGTCATTACCCATATCAAAGTACATAGAACCCCCGAAGTTGTTCTCATTAATAAGATGCATCTTACGCTTTACAGTGTTTACACCATTGAAGAAGTAAGTAGATCCACTATGAGGTACCTGATCAATATCTTTACCTATGCTTGGATTAGCTGCTATAATATCTTTATACCCTATTACTGCTTTTGAAGCATTAGTAGCAAGTACACCTATTGAGGTTAAAATCTTCTCTTTTGGATAACCGTGATTTAAAAAATCAGTATAAGCCTTTACATAGCGATCATATTCAAATATCTCTGGCGATGGACCATAGATTTGGAAAGTAAAGTAGTCAACCATGTCGATATACTTCTTATCCAATTTGTATGAAACTGCGTGCAAAGAACAAGTAAATGTCTTCTCCTGTGGTATGATAGCACGTAGACGCTCAACAAGATTACCATAGTTAGCCCACTCTGTAGCATTGTAACACCACTCAAAGTCAAGATCAAGACCATCCATATCCTCCATCAATACCTCAACATCATCCAAGAAGCGCTCTAGAGTCACAGGATTTGCAATCATTCCTTTCCACTCCTCACCATCAGCCGAGATAAATCCATAACGAATCTTGTAACCTCTGTGACCTTCATACTGTGAGCGGATATACTTCTCCATCTCTTTCCACGACTGAGAGTCCAGACCAACATTATCTGAATCATCAAATTTCCAGTAGCTACAAAGCAAGATGTCACTCCACTCTCCTGTTGGGTAACTATAACCAGAAGTTGCATCTATTCTAACATTTGCAGCCGAACGATCAGACCTCCAGATCATAATCTCATCCATCTTACCATTTAGATTCTCACCTATAACAGTAGCAGCAGTGCTCATAAGTGGCACCCCACTGAACGTTGCAGTTGATGAAGCCGATGAAGCATCCAAATCTGAACCTAAGTCATACTGAAATCTAACTCTTTTATTTGGTCTACCATTTGTTGGATTAAGCTTAATAGCAACGTGCTGCCATACATTAAGATTTAGATGCCCGATAGACTTAAACTCAATTCCATTAAGATTTACTATAAGCTCTCTTCCATCCTCTTTGCCTAAGTATATAGAAATCTCATTATCCCCATCCTTCTTGCTAAGCAATGCAGCACCTTCAACCCAACTATCTAAGTTCAACCAACACTCGAAAGTTGCTGCTGAGGTAGCTTTTGATGGGTTCTCATATAGAGTTTCCACACCTACTTGCATTCCAGCACCCTCACCTTTAAAGTGCATCACACCCTCTCTACCTTCATAGCTAGCGAGTCTCTCACCATTGGTGATTACACCTTGGTTGTCTGCATAGTCCATATACACCTGCCCTGTCTTTAATACTTGAGCAGAAAGTATAATAAGGTCATTAGTCATCAAATACATATCACGACTAATCTGCCCTCTATCAATCATACGTGGGAAGCTAGTATAGCCAGAAACAATGCGGTATACTAGATTTGAGTTGTCATTTGTCTCAATACGATCAGCATTAACAAAGACTCCGTGATTATCACCTTTATAATCCACGATGTTTTCACATTGGTCTTGATCAAATCTCCAGTATGAAGCCAAATCTTCTCTCTCTACTTGAAAACGAGACAAGGTATTGTTCCATGATAGAGACTCAACCTCCAATATAGAACTCCATACCCTTACCTCATCGATGCGCCCTTCAACACCCTCACCAATTCTCAGTGTAGAGGTTGAATAGCTATTTTGTAGTCCATTGTCACCCGAGATGATACCCTCAGAAGCTAACACTCCATCTATATAGAACTTCACACTCTTTGAAGATGCTCCGTCATATGTAAGTGTTAGTTGGAACCATTTTTCATTCTCATAATTAGAAATCGGACAAGTTAGAGTGCTCTCTAATTGCCCGCTAGTAATATCTAAGGCAATACCCTCAGCGGCACTTCGGCCTAATCGCAGCTGAATTGCTGCATCACTACTTTTTTGAGAGAGTAGTAAAGCACCTTCGCTCCATCTCTCAAGGTTAACGAACATCTGTATCGTAAACGGCTTGGAATAATCCAATGCCTCGATAGAGTTCATCTGTACAAACCCACTTCCATCAAGGTTTAGTGAGTAGTTTGTTGTTTGTGCACTAACATTATGTGAAACTAATAATAGAGTTGCTGCTATGAGCGACTTCTTAATCCATTGGGCTCCGATCATGGTTTTTTCTATTGTATCAGTTTTATATTAATAGGCGCTGTTTATGGTACTATCCAAAACAACGCCTATTATATACTATATATTAGAGAATAACTTTAACTGTCTTGTTTGCTACTTTAACCAAGTAAACACCTTTAGGCATTGATGTCTCATAGTAGTTAGCTGTCTCTTGAGCTTGCTTCACTGTTGATCCTGCGATTGAGTAGATTGAGATAACTTCGTTCTCATGTCCCTCAACAGTGATAGTTCCATTTTGAGCAATAACCTTGATATTATCACTAAGTGCATCCTCCGTTGAGGTCGGTGTGTCATTAATGTTTGGAAGCTCTTCATTATTTGGATCTCCTGTTGGGTTTTCTATTAGTCTTATATCAGAAATATAAAATGCTAGATCATCTGATTTCCATCCTGGGATATCGAGTTTAAACCTTGGTGTACCTGAGTTGTCTGGCCAAATAAAATCAGTTTCAACTGAATACCAAGTCTTATCCATCAAATATATTGCTTCTCTAGCGCCAACAATTGTTGCTCCTTGAAAGCCTGATACTGTAATAGAGATTACATCATTAGGATCAAATTCTTTAGCCGCAACACATTTCATTTTGAAAGAGACACGAACATTCTTACCTTTTGGCAAATGTTGATTTGAAGCATAAAAAGACAAACTCCAAAAACCACCAATAGCTCCAGAAGCGGCAACGCCTCTTTCCTCTTTAGAATTTCTACCTTTAAACATCAAAATATTCCCAAGCTCTCCGCCATCCACAATTGACATCCCACTTGCTATGATTGCAGGTGCTACATCAAAATAAGCTGGCGCACTTCCCTGCATAATATATCCTGTCGGAGTACTTGCTGGCGCATGACTATTTGGCGGGTTAGGTCCTGAGTAAGTACCTTCGATAAGTTCCGGGCAAGCACCAAGAGCCATCTCTGTGAATTTGAACTTAGCAGGAGTAATATCTACTTCCTGAGCTGTGATAGTTTGTGCACCAAAAAGTGCTGAAACCACAAGGGCTAGTGTGTAAAGTTTTTTCTTCATTTAGATTTTGTTTTAGGTCTTAAAAATAGATTTAGAAGGTGAGCTCTTTGCTCGCCACAAATGTAGGATTAACCCTTATCAGCTATGTTCAGAAACGTCCTAACTTTGTTCAAATTCGTCTATAATAGCCTATATTAGCAAGATATGCAAAAGAATACAGCTTCGCATTTTTAAAGGGTTTCTCTCAAAAAGATGACAAAAAATACCTATCTTTGGGATGTAATTATGACTAAACCTTATAAAAAACGGGATGAGACTATACAAAATAATATTCTTAATCTGGATTATTACATCAACTACGATTAGAGCAAATCATCAAGACAATTATATTTTTCAGCAGATTTCTCTCAAGGATGGACTCTCACAATCGACAGTTAAATCCATCTGCCATGACTCATTTGGAAACCTTTGGGTAGGCACACAGCACGGGCTAAACAGGATTAATGGATCTCTGATAGAACACTACTTCCACTCAGCTTCAGACACGACATCCATCTCAGACAATCACATACAATTCATCAAAGAGGACAATGCTAACAACCTTTGGATTGGCACTACACTTTCGGTAATGAAATACAATAGAGAGGCAAACTCATTTGAGAAATTGCCAATAGAGAGTCGCGACCTTTTCTTTAGAAATGCTCTTATCATGAATGATAAAATAGTATTCTGCGCCTCTGACAGACTACTCTCTCTAGATGACAAAACCCAATCTTTTGACATTAAATACTACAGCGGTGTGACCACCCGCTTGCCCCAAGCCATGAAGCTTGAGCAACTAAACGACTCAACAATATTGATTGGTTCCCGATGGAGCGGTGCCTTCTTTCTTGACCTAAACTCTGGAAGAATAGACTCAGCACTCTTTCACGACTCTAATAACATTACTGCACTCACAATTGACTCGCTTGATAACATATGGCTATCCTCATATGGAGAAGGACTATATGAATATTCAAAGCAAGGAAAACTACTGCGCCACTTCAACAAATCGAACTCAAAACTCACAAGCGACATTATATTAGACCTCGAAATTATTGATGGCAAATCACTATGGATAGGCACTGACGGAGGAGGTGTATATATGGTTGATATTGACACCTATCAACTATCTCCCATTGAGATAAACCACATAAACTCTGGAACTCCAATAGCAAGCTCAATAACTGACATCTATCAAGATCAAGAGAAGAACATCTGGATAGGTTCCGTAAGAGGAGGAGTATTCAATATTAAGCAGAACTTCATAGAGAGTTTTGCCTTCATTGCCTCAAACTCAGATTATGGATTAAGCGAACCAACCGTTACCTCCTTCACCGAGGATAGGGCTGGAAATATATGGATTGGCACAGATGGCAACGGAGTAAACTCATTTGATCCATCAACGAAAAAATTCAAACACTACCCTTCAACATTCGGCAACAAGATAACCTCGCTCATCCCATTCTCGGACGATGAGATACTTTTCAGCATATACCACGAGCCAATACGACTACTAAACAAAAAGAGCGGCACGACTCGACCACTCAAACTACCAAGAGATGTTAGCCGACGCATTGAGAAAGGATGGGTAAGCGTAAATCTACACTCTATATCCGAGTCCTCACTACTTATCCTAGCAGACAGCATATACCTATATAATAAGGAGAGTTACCCACAAGTTAGCACTATCAAACATGAACACCCATCAGGACTCAGATCCGCTGGAAGCTCAAACGGAGTGATATACCTATACAGCGCTACAAATATCGCAACCATAGACCCTACAACAAACTCCGTTATTGGAAGCTACAACCACGACACCTCTGTACACGGAAACATCACTACTGCTTGCTGCGATAGCGATGGATCTATATGGATAGGTTCAGAGAGAAGCACCATAAAGCTAAACTCAGATTGGAAAATAGTACAGACAATCAAGAGCGACCTATTCTCTATGGCCACAATTCTAGTGCCCACAAGTGATAGCAACCTATGGATTGGAGCCTCCAATAAACTATTCAAATACTCCCTAAACGAGGATAAATTCACCGTTTACGATAAGTCGGACGGAGTTGAGCCAAATGAATATATCTCCAAAGCCCTGCTTACATCCAAAGATGGAATTATATATATAGGAGGTGTCAATGGCTTTCAAAGGATCAACAACAGCGCCCAAAAGAGCAGTCACTACATTCCTAAAATTCTACTCTCAAACATTACAGTAGATGGACACAAACATCTATTCACAGACAAATCAAAGCCAATCAAGCTTTCGCCATACAACAACTATACACAGATAAATGTAAACATCAAAGACAACACCCCTCTAAAGGACAAACATATCCGCTATAGATTAATGGGGCTACACAAAAACTGGATCACAACCTCCAACACAGAACTATCATTCTTCAAACTAAAGCCAGGAGAATACGAGCTCTACGTACAGTCCATACTTTACGGAGGCGGATGGAGCGAACCAATACTTCTTTCCACCATCAAGGTTCTACCATTCTGGTGGCAAACATGGTGGTTCAGAATTGTGATACTACTTATGATGCTCTCCTTGATCTACTACCTTGAGTGGTTAAACCGCAGGCGAGAAGCGCTAAGGATAAGCAAGCAATTAGATAGATATCAAAGTGAACTATCTGAGGAGAAGGTCAAGTTTCTTATCAATGTAAACCACGAACTAAGAACACCACTAACACTCATCTCCGCGCCACTATCACGACTACTCAAAGAGGAAGAGCATGACAAAGCCAAGCTACAAGAGAGCCTACTCAAGATCTCTAAGCAGGTAAGACAGATGAGAAGCGTCATTGACATGGTGCTAGATGTGCGCAAGATTGAGCTAAACAAAGAGATAGTCAATCGTACAACTCTGAAGTTAAATAAGTTTATCCTATCAACCATTGACGACTTCAAGGTTGAATTTGAAGCCAAGGGATTAGAGCTAAATTTCATAGCAGACAACTCCATCGAATCAATAGAGATAGACAAAGACAAACTACATAAGGTATTGACAAACATACTTATCAACTCACTTAAATTCTCAAAAAAGAGTGGGTCGGTGACGGTGACATCAAACTACAAAGATGGAAAAATCAAACTAACCATAGAAGATCAAGGCATAGGCATTGATCTAGAGGAAACAAACAAAATATTTGAAGGCTTTATCCAAGCCAAGCACAACAAAGGAGGCAGCGGAATAGGACTCGCATATTGCAAAACACTTGTAGAGCTCCAAGGGGGTGAAATAGGATGCTTCAACAATGAAGATCAAGGCGCAACCTTCTGGATTGAGATCCCCGTGAGCCTCAGCCCAGACTCAAACTCCTCTTCCAAAGTAGAGAATAAGTCAGATAGCCTAGAGATATCAACTCTGTACCCCGAGGAGTATCCTCCAATAGAGAGTGATATCCTATCGAAATACTCTATACTTGTTGTTGAAGACCAAGAGGAGCTACGTCAGATGATCATCATCGAGATGCAGAAACTATTCTCTACCGTACATAGCGCCTCTAATGGTGTTGAGGCACTCAAGGTGATCAATGAACATATGCCAAACATTATTGTATCTGACGTTATGATGCCTCAGATGGATGGGCTTGAGCTTTGCAAAAAAGTAAAAAGCGATCTTGAGATTAGCCACATACCTGTGATACTACTCACAGCGAGGGCTGACAGCCAGAGCCTTGAACTTGGATACAAGATGGGTGCAGATGCCTACCTTGCCAAACCATTTGAGTTTGATTCACTTACCTCATTATTATACAACACACTACGAAACCGCGAACTACTCCGAGAGAAGTTCAAGTCTACAGGCTTTGCTCTTCTTCCTGAAGAGGTCACAACGAGTAATGCCGACGAAGAGTTCCTAAAGCAACTCCTTGAGGTTATACACAAAGAGATCTCCAATGTCGATCTAGACGTAATGCTACTTGCTGATAGAATGGCGATGAGTCGATCCACTCTCTTTGCAAAGATGAAGTCAATCACAGGAACGGGGGTAAAAGAGTTCATCAATGAACTAAGAATAAAGCAGGCGATGGTGCTACTAAAAGATAGCGAAACTCCTATTGTGGAGGTCTCTGAGAGAGTTGGCTTCAGCCAACAGAGATACTTTAGCACTGTCTTCAAACAGCATACTGAGATGACTCCCACAGAATATCGCAAGAAATCCCGCGAGAGTTAAACATATTACTACATAAAAGGGTAGCTTACAGATGTGAGCTACCCTTTTTATATATATCAATCTACAAACTAGGATGAGCATCTGAGTAAGAGCAAAAAGGGGTGAAACTAACTACCCCTAAACAGTGCCTAAACTATCTAAATAGAGAGCAAACCAACCCTAACTAAACCATTATCAAACAACAACTTACAAGAACCCAGAGCAGAACTCCAAAAATACGTACGTGTTTTGGTAGAAATACGTACGTATTTTGATCAAAGTACGTACGTATTTTCTCTAAAGTACGTACGTATTTCCAGAGATAGGCTGTGAGCTTGGGATAGTCATATAGTAATAATTGAATAGTAGCACTCATTTAAGGCTTGAGATCATATTATCAGAAACAACAAATCCCCCAATCATCTACTCGTAGATGATTGGGGGATTTATACTATATAAATCTACTTTATTTCAATATTTATAGCTTGAACAAAGTCTCCAAACTCTTACCTATCCTCGAGATGTATCACCTCAAGATCAGAGATATTACCACTATCGAGGGTAAAACGAACAAGGGTTCTAACAGTATGAAAACCATATTTGCCTGCTGCTCCTGGGTTAATATGAAGCAACCCTAATCTCTTGTCATGCATAACCTTTAGAATATGACTATGACCTGAGATGAAGAGCTTCGGCGTCTCACTGTAGAGCTCGCGGCTAACAGCGGGGGCATATTTGCCTGGATAACCTCCAATGTGTGTCATAAAGACCTTTACTCCCTCAAGCTCAAAGCGCTGATCCTTTGGAAGCCTTAGCCTCATCGGATGACTATCAATATTCCCCCATACGGCACGCAGCGGTTTGAGTTTCTCGAGTTTAGTAACAAGCTCGTCTGATCCTATATCACCAGCATGCCAGATCTCATCACAAGATTCGAAGTATGAGGCAAATTTATCGTCCCAATAGCCATGAGTGTCGGATAGTAGTCCTATACGCTTCATTACTTAAACTGATTAATAGTGGCTCTAATAGCCACAAGTCTCTCAAGTAGGCCCTCTATCTTATCTAGCTTTAACATATTAGCACCATCTGACATTGCCATTTGAGGCTCTGGGTGTGTCTCCATAAATAGTCCATCCACACCAACTACAACACCAGCGCGGGCAATTGTCTCAATAAGCTGAGGCATACCTCCTGTTACTCCAGATGTTTGATTTGGTTGTTGAAGTGAGTGTGTAACGTCCAATATGACGGGAAATCCGAAACTCTGCATAGCTGGTATGGCTCTATAGTCTACTATCAGGTCGTGATAGCCGAATGTAGTGCCTCTGTCTGTGATCATAGCGTTTGGATTACCACAATCAACGATCTTTTGCACAGCGAACTGCATTGCCTCAGGCGAAAGAAACTGTCCTTTCTTTATGTTTACAACCTTGCCTGTCTTTGCTGCAGCTATCAATAGATCAGTCTGACGACAAAGGAAAGCAGGTATCTGAAGTATATCTACATACTCGGCAGCCATTGCAGCCTCTTCGGCAGAGTGAATATCTGTCACTACGGGAATGTCAAATGTTTCGCTAACCTTGCGAAGGACTTTGAGTGCCACCTCATCGCCTATACCCGTTGATGAGTCGATACGCGAACGATTTGCTTTTCTGTATGAGCCTTTGAAGATGTATGGAATCTTTAGTCTATCGCAAACTTCAAGGCACTTTTCTGCCACTTGCATTGCCATGGCTTCACCCTCAATGACGCATGGTCCGGCCATAAGGAAGAAGTTGTCTGAATCTTTATGCTTTAGCTTTGATATATTTGGTATCATTGATATTCTGTTTATTCTGTTATTACTCAATTGTCAATCTATTTAGCTAGCCAGAGTTCGGGGTTCAACTTGGTTGTCTCTTTCCAAAGCTGGAAGTGAAGAACAGATTTGTTGTTTTCGTCTGGGTCGGAGTATATGCGTCCTAATACTTGACGAGTGGAGACCTTATCTCCTGCCTTCACATATACTTGGCTCAAGTTTGAGTAGACAGTGAGGTAGTTACCGTGTCTAACAATGATTGAGTTGTTATATCCAGGTACGACAAACACTTTGGATACGACACCCTCGAAGGCTGCACGTGCATCTGTTCCAGATTTGACAAGGATATCTATCCCTTTATTCTCTGTGGTGACGAACTTGTGATCTTTGTGTTGCTGTGTACCGAAGCGGCCGATGATGGTGTAGCTTCCTTGTACGGGCATTGGTAGTTTGCCTCTGTTAGTAGCAAAGTCTGATGAGAGCTTCTGTTCTGCTTGGTTCATGGCGTATCCACCCGTTGACTCGGCCTTATGCTGTGGCTGAGTAGATGCACCTTTTTGACCTTTTTTGGCAGCTTCTGCTTGGCGTTTTCGTTCAGCTTCAGCGGCTTTTCTAGCCTCTTCGGCAGCACGTCTAGCCTCCTCCTCAATCACCTTTTGTATCTGTCTGTTAAGCTGATCGGCTTGTTGTCTTTGCTTCTTGACTTGAGCTTGTAGTTCTCCCTGTTTCTTTTTCAGTTCTTGGGCAGACTGTTTCTCCTTCTCCTCTTCCTTGGCTAGAGTTTTGCGCTCTGTCTCGCGCTCTGTCAGAAGTGTTCCTTTGCTCTTCTTAGTCATCTCAAGCTCCTCTTTTTTGTTGTTCAGAGTGGCTTGTTTCTCTATGATCTCTTCGGATTGTATGCGCCTCCATAGAGCGAACTCCTTGTAGTACCTAAGTCGCCTATATGACTGACTTATAGACTCTGCCGAGAGAAGAAAGGCTAACTGATCATAGATTGTATTGCGTTTGCTCATGAATTGCATAGCCTTGGCGTAGCTCTGCTTCTTCATAGATAGTTCAAACTCTAGATCCTTTACCTGTCTATCTATAAGGCGTATCTCTCTGTCGAGTGTCGTAATCTCGTCGTTGAGTGCGGATATGTAGTTTCGACGCACAACGATCTGTTGTCCGAGAGCCTTGATACGATTGAGTGTGGATGTAGCATCTTTCTTCGTAGTGTTGATCATGCTGTTAATTAACTCAATCTGAGCTAGTGCATCCTTGCGTTTGCGCTCTAGCTCCTTCAACTGCCTCTGGACAACTTGCCCTGCGAGTGGTAGTGCAATTATTATGTTAAGGAAAACGAGTAGTAGTATTACACAACGTTTCATTTGAGCTTGGTAAGTGTTGTTATTAACTCTTGGAGTGTCATTCGTTGATAGCGTGCTGGTGGAGTAAGATCTATCCCTTTAGATGAGTTAAGATCTATGGATGAGAATCTAAGCTCTGAGTTTATCGATTGTCCTTTAAGATCAAACATTAACTTCATGCTTGTAGGGAAATCGAATTTACCTATGTTGCGAAACTCGCTGTAGTTGCAGATGAATATCTCACTCTCTGGTCCTGTTTGTGCAACTGTAGTTACCAGTTTGCCTGATTGGGCTAGGGTAAAAACAAAGTTTAGGAGTTCTCCAGAGGTAGTGCGTGCAAGTGTTTGACCTTCGAATCCACCTATCTTGAATGCTTTTGCATCTCTGGTTTGTAGTCTTGCTTTGTTTGGCAGGAACAGTCTATTGCTTAGTATGGCTTGTAGAGTAGCAAAGCTTATCTCTTTGGGTAGCATACCATCTATTTGACCAAATTCCTCTGCTAGGTATCTTTTGTTTACTCTATCTACAATCAAAATAGAGGTTGGGGTAATACCTATGCGGAGTACTTCGATTCCAAGAAATGGTTGTACAGAGATCTGTATTGCGCTATCCTTTACCATGCGCATCTCTCCCTTAGCATTGAGCTTATTTGTCCCTAATGCTAGGCGTATATCTAACTTCGAACTTAGCTGTTCGTAGTCGACTTGATTGATTATCGCTTGTTCAATAAGGTCTCCTTTAAGCGAAGATTTAGTATCTAATACCTCCTTTTTACTCTTACAGCCTATTAATGTAAATAGGGTTATAAGGAGTAGTAATCCACCTTTTCTTATCATTTCTTGTAGTAGTATTATGAATTAATCTATATATCTGCGTTCTTCTATCTTCTTATGTATGCTCTCTGACTCACTTCCTAGTTCGAGGGATAGCTTCCACTGCTCAACGGCTTTGTCTACATCTCCGTTTTGATAGAGTATATCTCCGTAGTGTTCGATAATCACATCACTCTTATCCCCCCCGTTACGTATGGCCATCTCAATGTAGACCTTAGCAAGGAAGTAGTTGCCCTGCTTAAAGTATATCCATGCGTAAGTATCAAGGTAGGTGCTATTCTCAGGCTCTAGTTTGACAGCCCGACCGCTCATCTTCTCTGCATCGTTTAGTCTTACATTGTCTAAAGATAGGAAGTAGGCGTAGTTGTTGAGTGCTGAGGCGTTATCAGGATAGACCTCAATGGCCTTCTCATAGTAGTTGAAACACTCTAGCATATTGTCTTGAAGGTGATAAAGGTCAGCTATGTGGGTATAGCATGCAGATAGAAACTTGGGTTCTCTATTCTCCATCTTGGTTAACCCATCCTCTAGTACTGAAATTGCCTGTGAATATAGTGAGTCGACTCCAAGAGCAACGGAGCGGTAGTAGTAGAACTCTCCTACTTTTGGGTGGTACTCTAAAGCTCTTTCGCAAAGCTTCTCTGAGGCGCTAAAGTCTTGTGCTCTGAATGAGACATCGAGAGCTTGTAGCCATAGCTCTTTGCTTGTAGGTTCTAGTCCTACTGCAATGTCTAGGTTAGTTAAGGCTTTGGAGAACTCTCCCTCTGTAATTAGATATGATGCGTATAGCTTGTATAGCTTAACGTTTTGAGGGTTTGATTCTAAGAGAATGGAGAATAGGCTCTCTACCTCTTTCATCCCCTCTTTCTTGAGGTAGAGTGTTTTTAGATAATCTTCGAGAATATCCAACTTTGACTCTATCTCTAGGGTTGAATTGCGAAGAGCTGACTCTATGGCCATGTCGGCTGAATCCTTCTCCCCTATCTGAGTATAATAGTTTGCTAGTGATAGTTGTAGCTGTCCATTGTTTGGGTCTACACTTTTTGCTGATTGATAGTAGCTATTTGCAGCAGAGAGATCACCCTTCCCAAGGCTGATGTCACCCATCAATATTCTGTAATGTATCTGATTTGGGAAGTGGGCAATAAGCTTATCCATCTCCTCTTTGGCCTTATCCTCTTGATTAATCGAGGAGTATAGCCTAGACTTTTGAAGTGAGATGACCTCCATTGGTCCTACTTTCTCTTCTAGTTTATCGAGTGTCTGAATGGACTTTTCAATCTCTCCCATATTGGCATATACCTCCGAGAGTGAGTAGTCTAGTTCTGGGTTCGAAGGGTGACCGGCTATAAGTCTTTTATAGTACTCTGAGGCCTCTTGGTTGAGGTTCATCTGCTGTGAGAGGTTTGCCGAACTAAAGAGGTACCAATAGTTTGTAGAGTCAACACTTACAGCCTTTTGTAGTGAGTTAAGTGCCCTAAGAGGGTCATTGAGGGTTAGGTAGTAATTTGATATTACAAATAGAGCTGCACTGTTAAGTGAGTCTACCTCTAAAGACTTAGTGAGATAGTCAAAGGCTACATCATGCTGTTCAATGGCCTTATATCTAATGCCCTCCATAAGATAATATTGAGAAAGCCTAGCCTGCTCAGATGACAATAGTGGTTTTAGACTACTATCACTTGAGGCCACCTTCATACGGCTACCGCAGCTGGTAACAAAGAGCAGCAATGTTATTGCTATTAGGATCAACTTATTCATACGCAACATAACTCTTATGATGAGGGAAATATTAGGATATTACTTCTTGCCTGTGTGACCAAAGCCACCAGCTCCTCTATCTGTTGTACTCAAAACCTCAACAGAGGTCAAATCTACCTTCTCATACGATGCAACAACCATCTGTGCTACACGCTCGCCATCTTGAATAACAAACTCTTCGCTTGAGAGGTTAACTAGAAGTATCCCAACCTCTCCTCTATAATCTGCATCGATAGTGCCAGGTGAGTTGAGCACTGTAATGCCATGCTTGAAAGCCAAACCGCTTCGTGGTCTAATCTGCACCTCATATCCAACAGGTATCTCAAGGAATAATCCTGTAGGAATAAGTACTCTCTCAAGAGGTTTGAGAACAACTGGTGCATCCAAATTAGCTCTTATGTCAAGCCCTGCAGATGAGTCAGTAGCATATGATGGTAGTGTATGCTTTGATCTATTAATAACGTTTAGCTTCATTCTATCTTAATCCTCTAATAATTATCTATTTCAACTCTTTCTCTACGCTCTTAAGCAGCCCTTGACAAGCATCCTCAAGTATCTCCACAACAAGATTGAAACCTTCGATACCTCCGTAATAAGGATCTGGCACATGGTTAACTCTCATATCTACAGAGTACTCAATCATACGGTGAACCTTATTTTGCTCCTCTAGAGTATATGCCATATCTCTAAGCTTGTCATAGGTCCTATCGTCCATTGCTAGGATAATATCACTGCTATCAAAATCTCTTTGAGCTACTTGACGGGCCTTTCCCTCAAGTGTGTAGCCATGACGCTTTGCTGTGATTCTCATGCGAGAGTCTGGAGCTTCACCTGCGTGACCTCCATAGGTACCAGCTGAGTCAACCTCAATTTTGTCACTCAATCCAGCAGCCTCTACCTGGTGCTTCATGATCCCCTCGGCAGCAGGAGAACGGCATATATTTCCTAAACAAACAAACAGTATCTTGTATTTACTTGGCAGTGCACAATCGCTCATAGTGTATTAGTTTTTAATGTGGTTATACCTGTTTCTGTGTGCAAAGAGAGTTCACTCATAGTCACAAACAGCTCATAGGTAATATAGATAACTCACAAAAATAGAAGAATAAATCGAATAAGCAAACACAAATAGGAGATATAGACTCTTTTCGAGAGAGATAGAGGATATTAGATAAATAATCTCAAAATCAGCCATCTCTTTTTTGAGATTGGTTAAAAAACGGTTTACTTTGTAGTAACTATTCTTTTCGAATCACACAAAATTAAAAATACAATGATTAAAAAAGCTTCAACACTACTGGCGGCTTGCTTTGTTGCATTCAACATGAGTGCACAAAACGATCAGAAAACGGAGGGATATGAGTTCACTCCTGTTAAAGAAAACAAGATCACTTCAATCAAAAACCAAAACAGATCAAGTACTTGTTGGTCTTTCTCTGGGCAAGCTTTCCTAGAGTCTGAACTTATCCGTATGGGCAAGGGTGAACATGATCTATCGGACATGTTCGTTGTACACCACTCTTGGCAAGATAAGGCCGATAAGTATGTTCGTATGCACGGGGAGATCAACTTCGGGGCTGGTGGTGCTTTTGATGACGTATTCTACACACTTAAGCATTATGGAGCTGTACCTGAGGAGGCTATGCGCGGACTAAACTACGGTGACACAATGCACGTACACAACGAGCTTGATGCAATAGCAAGGGGCTACGTAGACGCGGTACGTAAAATCAAAAAGCTCACACCAGCTTGGAAGAGAGGGTTTGAGTCTGTTCTTGACACATATCTAGGTGAGACTCCAAAAAGCTTCTCCCACAATGGAAAAGAGTACACTCCTATGAGCTACGCTAAGGAGCTTGGTCTTAATGCTGATGATTATGTTTCTCTTACCTCATTCACTCACCACCCTTTCTATAGCTCTTTCGCTATTGAAGTGCCAGACAACTGGAGATGGGCTCAATCATACAACCTACCTCTTGATGAACTAATGGAGATCCTTGAGAATGCAGTAATGGGTGGATACACAGCTGCTTGGGCTTCTGATGTGAGCGAAATTGGATTCACTCGCAATGGTATCGGCGTAATGCCTGACGCTACAGGTGCAGACCTTTCAGGCTCTGACCAAGCTAGATGGTTAGGTCTTAGCGCTAAAGATCGCGACGCTGAAACTCAGAAGATGATCGAATCTCCATGCAAAGAGGTTTGGGCTACTCAGGAGATGCGTCAAAAAGCATTTGACAACTACGAAACACAAGATGACCACGGGATGCAGATCTATGGTATTTCTAAAGACCAAACAGGTAAGAAATACTATATGGTTAAGAACTCATGGGGCACAAACAACAAGTATAAAGGCACTTGGTATGTATCTGAAGCATTCGTTAGATACAAAACTATGAGCATCGTTGTACATAAGAGCGCAATCCCTAAGAGCGTTCTTAAGAAGTTAGGCTTGAATTAAAAAGTTATATTGGAGAGCAAATAGTGAAAATTCACTATTTGCTCTCCAATATGCATTATATACACATCTATTAAACAAATAGTTTTCTTAATTTTGCAGAGTAATTATGCTAAACGAAAAATCAACTTCTGGTATCAGACCAATCAAAACAGCTTTAGTTTCTGTGTTTCACAAAGATGGACTTGAAGAGATTCTACGCAATCTACACTCTAATGGTGTTGAGTTTATCTCTACTGGAGGCACAGAGGAGTTTATCAAATCACTAGGTATGCCATGCCAAAAAGTTGAAGATCTAACAGGTTACCCATCGATCCTTGGTGGTCGTGTAAAGACACTACACCCAAAAGTGTTTGGTGGTATTTTGTGTCGCCGTGATCTAGACAACGATATGGAACAGATTGACAGCTATGAAATCCCTGAGATTGACCTAGTGATTGTTGATCTTTATCCTTTCGAACAGACCGTTGCTTCGGGTGCTGAAGAGTCTGCAATCATAGAGAAGATAGACATTGGTGGTATATCACTGATTCGCGCAGCTGCTAAAAACTTCAAGGATGTAACTATTATTGCTTCACAAGGGCAATACGCTCCTCTTCTTGAGATACTTCAAAAAGAGGGTGCACAGACATCACTTGATGAGCGTCGTTGGTTCTCGAAAGAGGCTTTCGCTGTCTCTTCAGCTTACGATTCAGCTATTTTCAACTACTTTGATGGAGATAATCACTCTTCATTCAGATCTGCGGCAAGTAATGCCAACGTTCTTCGTTATGGAGAGAACCCACACCAAAAAGGTGTATTCTTCGGAAACCTAGATGAGCAGTTTGAAAAGGTACAAGGTAAGGAGATATCATACAACAACTTGCTTGATATCGACGCAGCCGTTTCTCTTATTGCTGAATTCAAGGAGCTTACATTTGCTATCTTGAAACACAACAATGCTTGTGGACTTGCATCAAGAGATACTATGGTTGAGGCTTGGAAAGCAGCTCTTGCTGGTGATCCTATCTCAGCTTTTGGTGGTATTCTTGTAACCAATGCTACTGTTGATCTTGAGAGTGCAATGGAGATAAACAAACTCTTCTTCGAGGTTATCATTGCACCGAACTACGACGCTGAAGCTATGGAGATACTTAAACAGAAGAAAAATAGAATTATCCTTATTCAGAAAGAGACAAAAACCTCAACCGTACAGTTTAGATCTCTTCTAAATGGTGTACTGATGCAGGATAAGGATCTTAAAACAGAAAGTTCTAACGACCTTACTATGGCAACTAATAGAGTAGCTACCACAGAGGAAGTTGAAGATCTACTTTTTGCTAATAAGATCGTTAAGCATAGCAAATCAAACGCTATTGTTATAGCAAAAGACAAACAGCTCATCTCAAGTGGGGTTGGTCAAACATCTCGTGTAGATGCTCTTTGCCACGCTATTGAGAAGGCTAAAACATTTGGTTTTGACCTTAATAGCTCTGTAATGGCTTCTGATGCATTCTTCCCTTTCCCTGACTGTGTGGAGATAGCTCATAAAGCTGGTATTACAGCTGTCATACAACCTGGTGGATCTATTAAAGATCAAGAGTCTGTAAACTACTGCAACGATAATGACGTCGCAATGGCTACAACAGGCTTCAGACATTTCAAACATTAACTCTCGTTCTTAGGGCGCTCAAGCAAGACTTCAACAACCTTCGAACGATTTACTTTAACTAAGGAACAAAAATGGGACTATTCTCTTTTACTCAAGAAATAGCAATTGACCTGGGAACAGCCAATACGATCATTATCCACAACGGTAAGATTGTACTTGACGAACCATCAGTGGTTGCTCTTGATCGTCGCACAGACAAACTTCTTGCCGTTGGTGAGAAAGCTCGTCAGATGCACGGTAAAACCCACGAAAACATACGTACAATACGTCCTCTTCGTGACGGTGTTATTGCAGACTTTTATGCTGCAGAACAGATGATACGTGGTATGGTAAAGATGGCTCTACCTAAAAACAGATTGTTCACCCCATCGCTTCGAATGGTTGTTTGTATCCCTTCTGGATCTACCGAGGTAGAGATTCGTGCTGTACGTGACTCCTCTGAGCATGCTCACGGAAGAGAGGTATATATGATATATGAGCCAATGGCAGCTGCTATTGGTATCGGTCTTGACGTTGAAGCTCCAGAAGGACACATGGTCGTGGACATAGGTGGTGGATCTACTGAGATTGCTGTTATCTCTCTAGGTGGTATCGTTACAAACAGATCGATAAGAATTGCAGGTGACGACCTTACTGCTGATATCCAAGAGTACATGAGCCGCCAACACAACATAAAAGTTGGAGAGTGGACTGCTGAGCAGATCAAAATCAATGTAGGTTCTGCTCTGACTGAGCTTGAGAATCCACCTGAAGATTTCGTGGTTCATGGGCCTAACAGGATGACTGCATTACCTATTGAGGTGCCAGTATCATACCAAGAAGTAGCTCATGCTATCGACAAGTCGATAGCAAAAATAGAGGCTGCTGTTCTTGCGGCTTTGGAACAAACACCTCCAGAACTATACTCAGACATTGTTAAGAATGGTATCTGGTTAGCTGGTGGTGGTGCTATGCTTAGAGGCCTAGACAAACGTTTGGCTGACAAACTAAACATAAAGTTCCACATTGCTGACGACCCTCTACACGCCGTGGCGAAAGGCACAGGAGTAGCTCTTAAGAACATTGATCGTTTTTCTTTCCTTATCCGATAGAAGTTACGACATAGCTATTGCTATTAAATCAGCAATATATTAACACAAAAAACATGCACGTTCAGGCTTATTATTAGCACCTGAACGTGTATGTTGTATATACATAGTAGCACCAAAATGAAGAATTTACTACTTTTCTTATCTAGAAATAGCTCTTGGTTTATTGCACTTCTCTACCTACTAATAAGCTTTTCATTGGTAGTACGCAACAACAATTACCAACACAGCGTCTGGCTAAACTCATCAAACAAGGTGATAGCCAGCACACTTGCTATATCTGGGAAAGTAGCCTCATACTTCAGTCTTCAAGAGGTTAACAGCTCGCTTGCAGAGCGCAATGCTCAACTCGAAAGCGAAAGCCTTTTGTTACGAGAGAAGATTCTTAAGATGGAGCTTGATCAAGCTAGTATAAACGATACTACCTATAACGACAATGTAAAGTATGAATTCATACCTGCTCAAGTTATCAACAACTCTGTAAATCAAACACAAAACTACATCACAATAAACCGAGGTAGAGCAGATGGAGTAAGGATAGACATGGGGGTGGTTGATGCAAAAGGATTGGTTGGCATTGTTGCTGGAGTATCAGAACACTATAGTGTAGTGATATCTCTTCTGAACACAAAACTAAGATTTAGTTGTAAGATAAAAGACGACTCATACTTTGGATCTCTTACATGGGATGGTAAATCACCAAACTATGCAAAGCTCGAAGAGCTTCCTCGCCACGTAATATTCAACCAAGGCGACACAGTAGTCACAAGTGGCTACTCTACAATATTCCCCGAAGGAATAATGGTAGGAAGAGTTGATTCGGAAGAAGCAAACTCAAACAGTAACTTCTACACTCTCAAGGTAGAACTATCAACAAACTTCTACGGTCTGCGAGAAGTTCGAATCATCAAGAATAATCTAGCAGACGAGCAAAAACAACTGGAAGAGGATACCAGAAACAGGTAAAACTAGCCTATATCCTCTAATAATTAAAGCTTGAACAATGACGGTAAACTATCTTAAGTCAGTAATAGGATTCATATTCTTCCTTCTACTTCAGAGTCTCATCCTAAACAATGTAAGTTTCTTTGGATGGGGTACACCATTTCTATATATATATTTCTTGATAACACTCCCAAGCAACCTTTCGCGAAACCTACAACTTACAATTGGCTTTCTGATGGGACTTGGTATAGATATATTTGCTAACACTCTTGGAGTAAATGCCTTTGCCTCTGTTGTGGCAATGACATTTAGACCTCATCTCTTGAATCTCTTCAAGAGTCGAGATGACCAAGACACTTTCTTTCCATCTTTTCAGAGCTATGGTACTGGAAACTTCATTAGATATAGCACTACATTAGTTATACTGCACCACTTTGCTTTATATACAATACAGCTATTTAGGCTTAATGATGCATCCATACTTGCTTTAAAAACAGCAGCGAGTGCACTTGTCACACTAATTATCATACAACTACTAGAAAGTCTCAAAAGCACAAATAAGTGAACAATAAACATGAATTTGACAACCGCAGATACATCATTGCGGGGGCAACCATAATCGTTGCCATACTATTCATCGCAAGACTATTCTTTCTTCAGATCGTGGAGAAGGACTACAAACTATATGCCGATAGCAACGCATTCCTAAAGAAAACCATATACCCTTCAAGAGGTTTAATATATGACAGAGACAACAAACTTGTCGTATTCAACCAACCAGCCTACGATGTTATGATAGTTATGAGAGAGGTCAAAAACCTTGACACTCTCGAGATCTGTCGCGCTCTAAACATTACACACGAACAATTCACAAAGAGAGTTGAGCAGATAAAGAATCGCAGAATAAACCCAGGCTACTCTCCATACACTCCACAAGTTTTCATGAATCAACTCTCAGCAGAGAGTTACGGATCACTACAAGAGAAGCTATATCGCTTTAGAGGATTCTATATACAAAGTCGAATCATTCGTCAATATACAAACAACACTGCCCCACACCTACTAGGGAATCTTGGAGAGGTAAACCAAAAAGATATTGAACAAGACAACTACTACACCTCTGGCGACTACTCAGGTAGATCTGGAGTAGAGAAGTCATACGAGAAGCTCCTTAGAGGAGAGAAAGGTGTAGAAATACTTCTGCGTGACGCTCAAGGTAGAATTAAAGGCAAGTATGAGAATGGCGAGTTTGACAAGGCTGCTGTCTCAGGAAAAGATATAAACCTATCCATCGACCTTGATCTCCAAATGTATGGCGAGCAACTAATGCAGAATAAACTTGGAAGTATAGTAGCCATCGAACCCTCTACAGGTGAAGTACTTGCAATGGTATCTGCTCCTTCATTCGACCCTTCATCTCTTGTCGGCAGACAAAGAGGCAACAATATGATGGAGCTACAAAAAGATCCACTGCGACCACTATTCGACAGGCCACTTATGGCAACATACCCTCCTGGCTCTACCTTCAAAACTGCACAAGCACTCACATTCCTTCAGGAGCAGGTAGTAACAACAGCCACAGCCTATCCTTGCCATATGGGTTACCTATATGGAAATGGGAAAAGACTAGGATGTCACGCCCACCCATCACCCATTAGCCTATCTCCATCCATACAACATAGCTGCAACGCATACTACTGCTTCGGTCTAAAAGCCATGCTAGAGAACAGATCGAAGTTCCCAACCATGCAAGACGGCATGAACAAATGGAGAGACTACATGGTATCAATGGGATTTGGATATAGACTAGGCATTGACCTACCAAGTGAGTCAAGAGGACTTATACCAAATAGTAACTTCTACGACAAAATATACGGCAAAAGAGGTTGGAGAGCAAATACAATCATCTCAATATCAATAGGACAAGGTGAGGTACTTTCAACCCCTCTTCAGATTGCCAACCTTGCTGCAACTATTGCCAACAGAGGATACTTCATCAAGCCTCACGTTGTAAAGAAGATCAAAGACACACCAATAGACACTACCTACACCAATAGGCACTATACAATGGTTGATGCATCACACTACGAACCAATCGTAAAAGGTATGTTTGACGCCGTCAATAGCGACTATGGTGGGACTGCAAGAATTGGAAGAATAGATGGACTTGACATCTGTGGAAAAACAGGAACTGCACAAAACCCGCACGGAAAGGACCACTCAATATTCATGGCCTTTGCTCCACGCGACAACCCTAAGATTGCTATTGCTGTCTACGTTGAGAATGCTGGATTTGGTGCTACTTACGCTGTACCCATAGCTACACTTATGATTGAAAAGTACCTAAAAGACTCTATTGCCCCTGAGAGATTATGGCAAGAAGAGAGAATGCTAAAAACATCAATACACCCTATACGTGGCATCACGACAAATTAACATATGGAAATCTCTAGATTGGTGGACACTTCTGCTCTACCTTATTCTAGTATTCGCCGGCTGGGTATCTATCTACGCAGCCAGCTACAACTTTGATGACTCAACCATCTTCGACTTTGCAGGCAGATCAGGCAAGCAGTTGATGTGGATTGGAATATCACTATCCGTAGGCTTTGCAATACTTATGCTCGACAACTCAATATTCGAGAAGTTTGCATACTTCATATACTTCAGTATGATTTTACTACTTATAGTAACCATATTCATAGCCCCTGACGTAAAAGGATCAAGATCATGGATCGTAATGGGGCCTATATCAATACAACCAGCCGAATTCGCTAAGTTCACCACCGCTCTTGCACTTGCGTCTCTGATGAGCAGTTACAACTTTGACATTTTCAAACCATCAAGCTACATTAAAGTTGCATCACTCATAGCACTCCCATTCCTGCTCATTCTAATTCAAAATGAAACAGGATCAGCACTTGTTCTCTCGGCAATGGTTATTATGCTATACCGTGAGGGTATGACTCCTCTTATCATCATTTCGGGATTTGCAACAATTATACTATTCGTTGTAACAATGGTATTTGACAACACCCTCCTCGGATCAACAGAGATGGGAGAGTTTCTTGTTTACAACATAATACAGATCATACAGATAGGAGTATTAATGTGGTACTGCAATAACAAAGAAGCAGCACTACACATATTCACAATTATGATTGCTGCTATTGTAATACCATACTTGATCACACTATTCGGAATTGAAATAAACCTCAAATGGTGGGCACTAGCGTCGCTAATTATCTCATCACTTTACACACTATACCTATCTCTTCAGACTAGAAGAGCAAACTACCTATTTATTACAATACTATCAGTATCACTTTTTATATTCAGTTCGTCCGTAAGCTATGTATTCGAAGAGGTACTACAACCACACCAACAAGGGAGAATACTTGAACTTCTCGGGCTTAAAGACGACCCAAAAGGAACAGGGTACAATGTCAGACAATCGAAGATAGCCATTGGTTCGGGGGGATTAACAGGAAAAGGGTTTCTAAATGGTACACAAACAAAACTAAAATATGTACCTGAACAAGATACCGACTTCATCTTCTGCACAGTAGGCGAAGAACACGGATTCATAGGCTCATCCGCCGTCATCATCCTATTCACGATACTAATAATTAGGATACTCTACAGATCTGAGCAACAGAAAAGTAGCTTCATTCGTATATATGGCTACTGTGTAGCTTCAATTTTACTATTTCACCTCTGCATAAACGTCGGAATGGTGCTCGGTGTACTACCTGTAATTGGTATTCCTCTACCCTTCTTCAGCTACGGAGGCTCCTCACTACTAGCGTTTTCTATACTCCTATTCATATATATGAGGTTAGACTTGGTTAGATTAGAAAAGTTTTAAATAATTGAGTTGCATAGTCAGCATTATTGTTTACTTTTGACATAAATAACAAAACTCATAAATTCCAAAACCTATTTAAGAATGACAATGAAGAGAAAAATCATTATGTCTATGGCTTTGGGGCTACTAACTCTTGCTCCAGTTGCTGCGCAACAGATGCCACAAATCCCACCTCTTCCACTTGACCCTCAAGTGAGATATGGTAAACTAGAGAACGGACTTACATACTACATCCGCAAAAACGCGCAACCAGAGCAGCGTGCTGAGTTCTATATTGCACAAAAAGTGGGTTCAATCCTTGAGGATTCAACTCAACTTGGACTAGCTCACTTCCTTGAGCACATGGCCTTCAACGGCTCAAAAAACTTCCCTGAAAACTCTATGATCAAATGGTTAGAGACTATTGGTGTGAAGTTTGGCGAAAACCTTAATGCATACACATCTATCGAAGAGACTGTATACAACATTTCAAACGTTCCAACAATACGCGAATCTATCGTAGACTCTTGTCTTCTGATACTTCACGACTGGGCTGGTGCACTTACTCTCGAAGCTGACGATATCGACAAAGAGCGCGGAGTTATCCAAGAAGAGTGGCGTACAAGAAATACAGCTGGTAGCCGTATGCTTGAAGGTCAACTTATTGATATCTATCCAAACTCTAGATATGCCAATAGACTACCTATCGGTGATATTAATATCATCAGAACATTCCCATACGACGTTCTTCGCGACTACTACCACCAGTGGTACAGACCAGACCAACAAGGTATCCTTATCGTAGGTGATATCGATGTGGACAAGGTTGAGTCGAAGATCAAAACTATGTTTGCTGACTTCAAAGTTGATGCAAACGCTCCAGAAAGAGTATACTATACTGTTGATGACAACAACGAACCTCTAGTTTCAATACAAACAGACAAAGAGGCT
Source organism: Bacteroidales bacterium (assembly GCA_051648105.1). Lineage (GTDB taxonomy): Bacteria > Bacteroidota > Bacteroidia > Bacteroidales > UBA7332 > UBA7332. The sequence goes on along the minus strand of JBOFEN010000035.1, from coordinate 36,010 downwards.
CAATCAACAACTTTCCGCATATGGATCAAGCATGATGCAATCCCGAACGAGCTCAAACCAACACAAGTAAGCCTAATCCAAGGCTACATGACTGAGATGATCTCATCAATGCTTAACAACCGCCTTTACGAGATCTCTCAAAAACCAAACTCACCATTCCTTGGGGCTGGTGCTGCTTATAGCAACTACTATGTATCATCTACAAAAGATGCATTCATGGTTGGTGGATTGAGCAAAGAGGGCGAATCACTAAAAGGATTCCGTGCTATAATGGAAGAGCTTGAAAAAGTAAAACGTTTTGGCTTCACTTTTGGTGAATATGACAGAGCTCAAAAAGACTTTATGTCTAAAATTGAGTCTGCTTACAACGAGCGCGACAAACGCAAAAACGGTGAGATCGTTCAAGAACTAGTAAACCACTTCGTAAACAATACTCCAGTGATGGGTATCGAAATGGAGCATGACTTCTACAAGAGCGTTCTTCCTCAGATAACACTTGAGGCTATCAACCAAACAGCAGTTCAACTTCTTGATACCAAAAAGAACATGGTATACACTCTTGAAGGCCCTGCTAAAGATGGTTTAACTTACCCTTCAAAAGAGGAGATAGCAACTATTGGTAGCGAAGTAGCTGCTATGACAACACTTGAGGCTTATGTTGACAACGTTAGCAATGAACCGCTTATCTCTAAACTACCAAAAGCTGGTAAAGTTAAGAAGAGCGAAACTGACAAACTAGGCAACACTGTTTGGACTCTTTCAAACGGCATCAAGGTGATACTTAAACCTACAGACTTCAAACAAGATCAGATACTTATGACGGCTAGAAGTGAGGGTGGTTCATCACTATTCAGTGATGCTGACCAAGCAAACTTCATGATGATGGGCGACATCGTTTCTCTTGGTGGTCTTGGCAATTTCTCTAGAACAGATCTTCAAAAAGCTCTATCTGGTAAAATCGCATCTGTATCTCCTTCTGTAAGAACACAAACTGAAGTTATCACTGGTAGCTCAACACCGAAGGATTTTGAAACTCTTATGCAGTTGACATACCTACAGTTCACTGCTCCTAGAAAAGATGCTGAAGCATTCGAATCATTCAAAGAGCGTATGGCTGCACAGCTTAAAAACCAAGAGCTTAACCCGATGACTATCTTTGTTGACTCAATGCGTGCTACAACTTACAACAGACACCCACGTGCTAAGTCAATGAATCTTGAAATGCTTAATAAGATCAACTACGATCGCGTACTTGAGCTTTACAAAGAGCGCTTCATGGATCCAAACAACTTCACATTCACATTCGTTGGTAACCTCAACCTTGAGGAGATCAAACCTCTAGTTGAACAGTATATTGCATCTCTTCCGAAAGTAAAACGTAATGAGAGCGCTAAAGATATCCAACTATACCCTGTGAAAGGCAACGTGAAGAACTACTTCAACCACCCTATGGAGGTTAGCAAAGCGACTGTATACTCAATCTTCTCTGGAGATGCTGCATACAACCTACCTAACCTATTGAAGATGACTATCCTTAGCCAAGTTATGAACATTGTTTATAACGAAACTATTCGTGAAGCTGAAGGTGGCACCTATGGTGTAAGTGTTAATGGTTCGCTTGACAAACTTAAACCAGGTAAAGAGGTATTCTCTCTGTCATTCTACTTTGATACAAACCCTGAACAACGTGACAAACTTCTTAGTATTGCACACGAACAGCTACGCAAAATCACAGTAGATGGCCCACGTGCTCAAGACTTCCAGAAGGTTAAAGAGTTCTTGGCTAAGAAATACAACGAGAACCTTCGCGAAAACAACTACTGGTTGAATATCATCACAAACTACTATGAGTTTGGTTTCAACTCTTCAACAGAGTACGAAGCAGCACTTAATGCAATCACTACTGATGACATTAAAGATTTTGCTAAGATGATGCTTGATCAGAACAACAACTCTGAGATCATTATGAGCTCACAGGCAAACTAATAGCTATAATAACCAATCGTAAATCTCTACGATTGTAATATATTATCCTAAATTGAGAGAGGTGTACCCTTATAGTTTATCTATAATAGGTACACCTCTCTCTCTGTATATTCATCAGAACATAGCAAATGCTGGCTTTTGATGATGTAAATTGAGTAAGTTACTAACAACCAAATGCTGATCAACAGATGGTTGAATAATAAAACAAGCAATACTGTGAACAAAAGCATATTGTGAAATCCAAACAATAGTAGCCAAACTCTGTAAGAAAAAGATATGGTTACTAGAAAGTCTCAAAGCTACATTAACAAATGGAATAGGGCTATTTGTAATCAGCAAATATAAACTGACAACTTTGGGCAAAGAAATGAGACATTCCTAGTCCAGGCAGATCATTGTCTTTCAATAGAAACTACTCAAGTCGAGATTCTTCGAATTGTCACTCTTTGTAAAATCTATTCAACACCCTCTGATTCAAAACTCACAGAGTTTTGAATCACTAATATACTGTTGATAGAAGCGAGTATTAACAGATTTGTTGTCTCTCCTTTACATTGTGATCACTAAATAATGGAATAACTCACTACAAACTTATATTTATCTCTTAATCGTGATTCGTACATTAATATAAATTTTTCGGTTGCAATAGAATCGTATTGCAACCTATTGCAACTGTCTATTGGAACCCCTAAAGATCTGATTGTAAGAGAGTGTTGTATCGCAATAGAAATCACCAAAACTAAGACTCTGTGAGGGAATTTTACTGCTTTATTAATAGCGATTTGTTAAATTGAAGATGCTTGTTAAATTCCAACCCACTAAGATATTCAGCCACTGCCTAATGGTGATTTAGCCTAAGGCTTTCGGGTGGTTAGGCTAAGGCTAATTGTCAGTTAGGCACTGTCTAATTTTGCACTGAGTTAGGGGTGAAAAGTCAAAGAGTTTTGCGTACAAACTCACAGGGTTTACACCCAAAAGTCACAGCCTTTTTATAGACACCCCATGAGAAGAAACTCCTAGCTAGAAGTCAGACTACTCAGTGAATCAATTTTATCAACCTTAGAATATTTACTGGACATCAACGATCCCTTAGAAATTGAGGGCTCAAGAAACAAAAGAACGGGATACCAAGCACTAAATAAGGCTTGATATCCCGTTCTTCTTTGATAGCAACTACATATTATAAGCAATTGATATCACCTATTTTACCATAATAATAGTCTATTGATCTGATTATGGATTCTGATCACCCTCATTGATATTAGGGTTACCCTCAAGTTCCGCATTAGGAATCTGGATGATACGGATTCTATTACCCCACTCAATTGGTCTATCACCACCACCATCAAGGATATTACCTATTGGGTGATTTGTTCCACTATAAATACGGTCGATAGTCTTTTTAAGGCGGTTGTACTCATACTGTACCATACCCTCACCCCACATCTCCATTCTGTAATGTAGGAAGATTTGGTCAAGAAGAGCAGTGCCACTAGCCCAAGTATAAGAGTGAGTACCATTTATTGCACGTGCATTAGATATTGCATCTAGAGTTGCCTTAGCTTCAGTTTCATTACCTAAGCGAGCCTCAGCTTCTGCTTTAACATAGTACATCTCTGCAACGCGTGTATAAATATAGTCCGCAGTAAATCCACCCTTGTAGTCGATAAACTTAGCACCTAAATAAGGAGCTTTGTTTGCAGCATTTGCACCGTATGGAGCTGATCCAACTCTAGTTCCAGCTTCAAACTCTGCATTACCATTATAGAAGCAGCCTTTACGAGCGTCGTTTACATCCATCGCATCATAAAGAGAGCGGTCGATACACTTAAATTGCTGTAATGCACCGGCATAACCAGCAGCAAAGTTATCCATCATTGAGAAAAATGATGCATAGAATGTAGAGTTCTCAGATGTCATTACTTGACCCCATGTAGCCTCTGACATAGAAACGCGACAGAATCCGCCTTGATACTGAGCTGGAGACATAAGAGAAACACCAGAAATAACCTCACTAGCAAGTGTACGAGCAGTTGAGTAATCCTCCATATACATCGCAACGCGAGCTCTCATCTGTTTAGCAACTCTTTGAGTTACACGTCCCTTCTCTGAATCAACAAATCCATCAAGTAGAGGAATTGCTCTATCTAGATCCGATACCATCTGATTGTAAACATTCTCGACAGTTCCACGAGGTGCTCCATCCATATTGAACTCTGAATATAGAGGCACTCCAGGCTTACCTTTCACCTCACTCCAAGTACCAGCAGTCTGGAATACATTTACAAGAAGGAAGTAATGGTGTGCTCTCAAAGATAGAGCCTCTCCAAGTAGTGCCTTCAATGTTGGATCATTCGTGTCTGCTGGTATAGAATTGATGATTGTATTTGCATCTGCAATATTTGCATAACAATACTTCCACTGACGACGAGCTCTACGATAGTTCGAAGCTCTATTGTCCATATTGTAGTCAAACACAAACCATTGCTGATTCATATAGTGAACAATATCTGTATTCATCATATCTACAGAAAGATCCAATGAGCGTTGTCCGAAGTCATCATGTGATGATGCGTCAAAGGCATATGAAGTCATACGTGAGTAGATACCATATACAATAGCTGAAGGTGATCTTTGAAGAACATCAGCAACCTGCTCTTTATTAACATTACTAGTATCTACTGTATCCATAAAGTCGCTACAAGAGGTTAAAACCCCAGCTGTAAGTAGCGATGAAAGCATTAAATATTTAAATCTCATAGTAACCTCTTATTAAAGTGTTAGATTAATACCGAACGAGATCGAACGGATTGGAGAGTAGTTGAATCCTGATGTTCCGTAGTCATACTGACGTGGATCTAAACCTTTACGAGCTGAGAATAGAGCTACGTTATCTGCTACTGCATATAGTCTAAGAGAGCTAATCTGCATCTTGTTTGCAAAAGATTTAGGGATTGTATAGCCCAATGAGATGTTACGAATGTTGAAGAACGAAGCCGAAGCTAAGAAATAATCTGATGCTCCATTAGACTGGTTATCTCCCAATTCAAGCACTGGAACAGAAGTATTTGTATTCTGTGGCGTCCATGCATTCAATAGATCTTTGTGCATTGAGCGACCAGACTCTCTCATCTGCATAGTTGATTGATAAACTGAGTCAAATACTTTACCTCCAATTTGGTAGCTAAATACAGTAGAAAGATCGAATCCTTTGTAGCTAGCAGACAGGTTTACACCACCGAATAGATCAGCTAGAGCTGTTCCTACTTTACGACGGTTTGTAGCTGTATAAGCATCAGAGTTGTTTGTAGTAACACCTGTTACATTTCCGTCTGCATCATAAAGGTTCCAAGTTGCTTTACCATTTTCGTTTAGACCAGCAAACACAGGAAGATAGATGTCATAAAGTGAACCACCTTCAACCATCTTAGTATAGCCAGAAGAGAAGATACCACTCTCTCTGTTCTCTGCAGGAAGAGTCAACACTTTGTTCTTAACGTGTGTCATGTTAATACCAACATTGAAATTCCAATCTCTTGTGCGAACAATGTCCACATCAAATTCAAATTCAACACCAATATTCTGCATAGCACCAAGGTTCTCTGGGTATGAAGCAAAACCAGTTGAAACAGGTAGAGGCTTCATGAATAGCATGTCTGTTGTCTTTTTGTAGAAAAACTCTGCTCCAACATTCAAGCGATCAAAGAATCTAGCATCAATTCCAGCATTCACGTTAAGTGATTTCTCCCAAGTAATATCTGGGTTACCAATATATGTTTGACTAAGAGAAACGTCACCATTGTTATTTGTTACTGCGAACTGATCTAGGTATGGTTTCATGTTCTGACTACCATCACTATAAAGAAGTCCGTCGTTACCTTGTGTACCAACACTTGCTTTAAGAGTCAAGTTGTCAACTTTTTTAGCATAATCCATGAATCCCATTTGGCTAATTCTCCAAGACGCTCCAACAGAACCAAAGTTACCCCAACGATTATCTTTCGCAAAACGAGAAGATGCATCTCTACGGAAGCTACCACTTAGGTAATATTTGTTATCCCACTCTAAGTTTACACGACCTAGGATACCAATTACGCTATACTCCTGAGTATAAGAGCTCAAAGATTCGTATACCACAGCATTATCAAGATCAGCTCCATCAGAAGTTGCCATATTTGATTTTGTACCTGAGAAGTACTCGTACTGACGATTATAAACCTCAGTACCAGCCATTGCATCAATACTCAACTTGTCTAATGACTTGTTGTAGTTAAGGAATGCTGATCCTGTTGTTGAAAGTGTCTTTTCGTGAGTTTTAACTACCCTACCATTGAAACTTTGAGCATCACCATATAGTGGATTCTGTACTCGTGTATATGTAGATGCTGTATTAGTTACATCACCTGCTACGCGTAGCATCAAATCATCATAGAAATTGATATTCATGAATGTTCCACCAGTAATATTGTCAAGAACAGTCTCATTTATGTCATAATTCAAAGCACCTGCAGGGTTAGCTGTTGCTGCATATGGACGGCTATATCCAAGACTTGACTCATCACCATAGTCATATCGTGGTTTTCCGTTAGCATCATTAATAACAGCACCAGTTGATGGATCTCTTAAAAATACAGGATAAATAGGAGCGATCATACGTGTCCATTGGAAGAAGTTCATGTACGAAGATCCTGATGTATTTGGATAATCCTGAGTTGTTTGAGCATAAGCTAAGTTAGCACCAAACTTCAACCATTTAGCAACTTGTCTCTCATAGCGAAGACGACCTGTAATACGCTGGAAAGCAGAGCTCTTTGCATATGAATTATCATCCAAGTAGCCAAGACCAACATAGTAAGAGTGCTTGTCATCACCACCACCCATACTCAAGTTATACTCTTGACGAAGTGCGCTACTGAATAGAGCATCTTCCCATCTGTCTGTATAAAGAAGTTGAGCTGAAGAGTTCAATTTACCAGTTGTTGGGTCTATTAGTTGATCCCACGATACATTATAGTTGTTGTATCCACCAAGAATAGTACGAAGAGAGTTGGCCCCACTTCCATTAATTGTAGAAATAATACTAGCTTGATCAAGACCAGCTGCAGCTAATTTATTGTATTGACCTTTCCAAGTCTGCTCATAATAAGTCCCTTGATTAGATATTACATCATAATCAGGCACACCTCTAGTGTTAACACCCCATTTTGCGTCTACTTGAATACCTAGTGCCGAAGAGTTCTTACGTTTTGTTGTGATTAGAATCACACCATTCGCACCACGTGCACCATAAAGTGAGTTAGCAGCCGCATCCTTAAGCACAGTCATACTCTCAATATCTGAAGAGTTGATTGCACTGATTGGACCATCATAAAATGCTCCATCTACAACATAAAGAGGAGCCTTGCTAGCATTGATAGAACCAATACCACGAATACGAACCGTTGGATTCTCACCTGGCTGACCAGTTGAAGATACAAGTTGTACCCCTGCAGTTTTACCTTCTAGTGCACTTGTCACACTTGAAGTTTGAATTTTAGCAATGTCATCTCCTTTAATACGTGAAGCAGAACCTGTAAAAGATGACTTTTTAGCTGTACCGTAAGCTACAACCATAACCTCATCAATTACTTTTGAGTCTGAAGCTAATCTGACCACCATTGTTGGTCTGATCTCATGCTCCTGAGTTTCCATTCCCATAAAGGAAAATACTAATGTTCTTGCACCAGCTGGCGTTGTTAACTGGAATTTTCCGTCATAATCCGTAACAGTTCCTGTAGTTGTTCCCTTAACAACTACGGAAGCACCAATTACTGGTTCCCCATCTTCTGCCGAGAATACCGTCCCCGATACTCTGGTCTGGGCTGAGAGACCCATGCCAATAAAAAGGCATAGCAATAAAAATGTTAATCTTCTCATAAAACAGATTTAGCGTTAAACATAGATAAAATACATTTATATATCATCACGTTGCAAATATATGGATTATAATTTATAAACAAAACATTTCAATAAAAATATGCACATTTCATCACTAAGATAGTAACAATATGAAATCAAAATGGAATTAGAACAGAGCTATTAGTAAGATAAAGCAAGACACAACTCAAATAATATCACAAAAAAACAACCTGTAAATATCAATAGTAATACAAATATATTATTAAACTATGCTACGCAACATAAGAAAGATTAACATTAATGCCCAATTATACACCAAATAAAAGCTAACACAAAGTGCGATAAATACTAGATTTACACATAAAAGTATCGCATTTAAATATCTATTTAGAGTACCTTTGCTTACACTAAATATTAATCGCATGAATCAAAGAATTAAGGAAGAGTATATCACTCTTTGGAGAGACTGTTTTGGCGACGAAATTGAATTTATAGATGAGTTTTATAACTTTGCTATTAGTAAAGGATACATACATAAACATATTATTGACAACAAACTTGTAGGTTTCTTACACCTGATACCTATAAGTTTGTTATCAAATAAAGGTTTGATGAATGGGTATTACTTATATTCTGTAGCTACTGACCCTCAATGGAGAGGTCAAGGTATTAGCAGTAACCTATTTCACAGTAGCATAAAAAGCCTAGATTATAGTTTTATTGTTACTGTACCTGCTAGTGAATCCTTATTTGACTTCTACAAAAAACAAGGATTCAACACTATTATTGGCAAAGAAAATATTGAGATAAAAAAAGAAGTGATACTACAAAAATCATCTTTCAATCACAACATAGTCACACTGAAAGCTCCTAGACTACAAGATATTAGATCAAAACAACTAGATACCATTTTGTGGGATGATGACCATATGGAGTTCATGGTTACCCAAGCTATTAAAGATGGTGCAGCCCTATGGTGCTGGGGGAAAGAACTAAACTCATATCTTTGGGCTCAACAAATAAATAATAAAATAATTATTTTGGAGACATCTGAGAGTTCACATACAACACTCCCAATAATAGAACTCTTTAATTATTTTCCAAGTGCAATATCTGCAGTAGTAACAAATAGGATTGGGACTGGGGGTGAGCGCGCGAACTATGCATCCTTACTATGTAAAAATGACATCGTTATAAATGAAGAGTTATTTGTAAACCTAACAATGGATATATAACAAAACAAACACTGAACAATATGAACAACTTTAAATTTGCCCACAACAACATTAATGTATTTGACCTATCTAAAAGCTTGTCATTTTACAGTCAAGCCCTAGGACTCACCGAAAGTAGCCGAATAGAAGATGGTGAAGGAAACTTTATCATCGTATACCTTAGTGATGGCTCATCGAATCACCTTCTAGAGCTTACTTGGCTAAGGGATTGGGAGAAACCTTATGAACTAGGTGACAACGAGTTTCATTTAGCATTCACAGCCGTTGATTATGACGCAGCAAAAGCTAAACATAATGAAATGGGATGCATATGTTATGAGAATCACGAAATGGGTATCTACTTTATTGAAGACCCTGATGGATATTGGGTTGAAATACTACCTTTGAAAAGATAAATAGCAAAATGATAGCGCTTTATTAGAATAACTCTCTAATAAAGCGCTATCATTCTATTAGTAATAATATTAAAAAAGGGAAAGAGACACTAGTGATAATTGAATAAATCTCCTCTCATTGTAATTCCAATACGCAGACTATTCGTATGCTCACGATAAGCAGTTAAAGCTTCTCCATACCCATTATACCACTGCATAAAAAGGTATATATTATCCAAGCTATTGATTCTGTAAGAAAAGTCAATCTTTATATTATGAGATAGATCAAGTCTAGCTCTCTTTTCAAACATTGCTGAAGCAATAAATCTCCTATCAACAGTACTCCAGTCAAAGCCATACTTAACATACCCTCTATAATAGAATAGATTCTTTGTATATTTACCCATAACCAAAGGTGCAGTAGTTTTTATAAAGGTTTGCAATTGATCATTAAAAAAATGAGCAAAACTTAGAGTTATAACATTCATATCCCTTGATCCCTCTTCATCAAGACCATTTGATTGGTGCTCAAACTGAATAGAAGTATAACCTATGAGTCTATTATCATAAATCAAATGTTTCCCTAAGGCAAGTGTTGGATTATAATTCAACTCCCTAAAAGGGGCACTCTTTCTATAAATATCCCAGTAGTTTATTTGAGTATACGTCAAGAAAAGATGAGTATCCCATGGAAGTTTACTTTTAGTTATTCGTTGTCTAAAAGAGAGCTGGAATTTTGCATCAGCTGTCGTTGGAGTAGGGCACTTATCTACCTGCAAACCAGTTGCAATATAATTATCTTTATAAATTGAAAATGCTGGTAGTCTATCAAGAATCTTGATAATTGAATCAGGATTAGTCACAATAACACCTTTTCTTAGGTCGTTAATCATATTTTCAATCATCTGCTTACGTTCAACTCTACCTCTTTTATATTTATCAATCTCATTGATATAATCTTGCGAGTGGGCCACAGTAATAAAAAGAGATAACAATATTGATAAAATAATACACCTATAGTTGATTTTCATAATATTACGATTAGATCAATTATTAAACAATATACAATATTAAACCCTTTTTTGTTCAGCAAATAAAGCTAATGATACAGCTATTCGATTTTTAGTTTATCTTTGTCTCTATAGACAAACTTGAGGCAATACTATATGCAAAAGCAACGTTTACAACAAACTCAAAAGCAAAAACTTACTCTTACACCTCAGCAGGTTCAACAGATTCGTATGTTTGAGCTGACAACACTAGAGCTTGAAGAAAGAATTATTCAAGAGTTAGAGGAGAACCCTATTTTAGAAGAGGGTACAGAAAGTGCGCTTGAAGAGATTAGTGAAAACTTTGACACGCAACAAGAGGGGGACAACAGCGATATCTCTGAAGGAGAATACCGAAACGAAGAAGATATCCCTGACTCTCAACAGGATCAGTATAGACAACAAAGTAGTGACATGGTAAATGACAACTTCAATTGGAGTGTGTCAGAAACACTTCACGACTATCTTATTAGCCAAATATCACTTAAAGATATTACGGAATCAGACCTAGCAATAGCTGAATACTTAATAGGAAATATAGATGACGATGGCTATCTAAGAACTGATCTTCAGTCCATCTCTGACGAACTTCTATTTAAATTAAACATAGATATAACAATTGAAAAACTATCTGAAATATTAGAAGTTATTCAAGAATTAGAGCCATCTGGAATAGGTGCAAGATCACTACATGAATGCATGATGCTTCAGCTAGAGAGAAGAAGGGGAACTGAAATTAATAGAATAGCATATTCTATTATCTCTAACTACTTTGAGGATTACGTCCAACGCAGATACGATAAGATAATTAATAAATTATCAATAGACGAATCTATGCTTAAGATGATTATGGATGAAATCCAAACCCTTACTCCTAAACCAGGTGCTCCATGGAGCTCAGATATCTACCAGGAGAAAAGCACTGCCGTAACTCCAGACTTCATAATAGAAGAGGATAATGGGTCACTAACTCTATCTATGAATCAAGAGAACCTTCCAGAGCTAAGAGTTAGTAAGCACTACTCTAACCTTGTAGAAGACTACAATGCAAACAGGTCAAATCAAACATTAGATAGAAAAAATGAGATTCAATATTTAAATGAGAAGCTCAACTCTGCAAAGAATTTCATTGAGATGCTGAAAACTAGACAAACCACTCTGATGAAAACAATGCAGAGTATTATGGATATACAAAAAGCATTCATTCTGAGTGGCGATGAGAAAGAGTTAAGACCTATGACTCTTCAAAATGTAGCAGATATATGTGGTTATGATATCTCAACTATTTCGAGGGTAAGTAATAGCAAATATGTGCAAACCCCATTTGGGCTATTCCCTTTAAAGCACTTCTTCTCTGATTCTATGCAGAATGAAGATGGTGAAGAGATATCTAATCGTGAGATAAAAGCTATTGTTAGAGAACTTATTGAAACTGAGAACAAGAAGACACCACTAACTGATGAAAAGCTTTGTAATCTTCTACACTCAAAAGGATACATTATAGCTCGTCGTACAGTAGCAAAATATAGAGAACAACTAGGAATCCCTGTTGCGCGTCAAAGAAAAGAGTTATAACAATCACATAAAACAAACAATATGAATAGCAAACTGGCTCATATACTATCAACAATATTACACCCTCTGCTTATGCCAACATATGGGGTGTTTCTTTTCTTTTTCTATACATATCTATTTATTTTCCCACCAAACTATAAATACTACCTTACAGGATTGGTATTTATTATGACAGGATTAATACCTGCACTATGCATGCTTGCTATGTTCAAGATGGGCATGGTTAGCAACCATGAAATTAGCAATCGAGAAGAAAGAATGCCAGCCTATCTTTTCACTATATCGAGCTATCTATTCTGCATCTTCCTACTTTATAGGTTTAAGGTCCCTATTTGGGTTACAACATTTATTGTTGGAGGAACACTTTCAATAGCTGTAAATATGATAATTACCCGATGGTGGAAGATCTCAGCACACCTAACAGGAATAGGAGCTGTGGTTGGGAGCATATACTCAATGTGCCACATACAACAGATAAATCCAATGTGGATGCTTATTACATCAGTTGTACTTTCTGGTGCCCTAGGGACTGCAAGAATATCTCTTAAACAGCACACTCTTGGACAAGTAGTTTGCGGATTTATATGTGGATTTACTTGTGTATTTTGCTCAGTCTATTTTTCTTTGTAACAATATTGAATACAATATATTCCAACAAAACAATAATTAGTAACTATGACACCTAAAGTTAGCATTATCATGGGAAGTACTTCTGACCTTCCGGTTATGGAGGCTGCCGCCAAGTTATTGAACGATTTTGAGATCCCTTTTGAGATTAATGCCCTATCTGCTCACCGCACACCACAAGAGGTTGAACTATTTGCAAAAGGAGCTCGAGAAAAAGGAGTTGAAGTTATTATTGCTGCTGCTGGTATGGCTGCACACCTTCCTGGTGTTATTGCTTCTATGACTACTCTTCCTGTTATTGGAGTACCAATTAAAGCTTCACTCGATGGAATGGATGCTCTTCTTGCAATCGTGCAGATGCCTCCTGGAATCCCTGTTGCAACTGTTGGGATAAACGCATCATTAAATGCAGCTATTCTTGCAGTTCAAATTATGGCCACTGCAGACAAGAATCTTCAAGTTAAACTCAATGATTATAAAGAGGGCTTGAAAAAGAAGATTGTTCAAGCAAATGAGGAGCTAAAAAAGGTTGAGTATAAATTCAAAACCAACTAATTTGATTATGACAATCAACCAACTTCAAGATAGTATAATAGAGGAATTCTCTATGTTTGATGATTGGATGGATAAGTATCAACTTCTAGTTGATCTTGGAAACGATCAATCTCCACTAGATGAAGTATACAAGCGAGAAGATAATCTCATACAAGGATGTCAAAGTAGAGTATGGCTTCATGCTGACTTTATGGATGGGAAAGTAGTATTTAAGGCTGAAAGTGATGCTGTTATTGTTAAGGGCATTATTACTCTTCTAATAAATGTTCTTTCAAACCATACTCCTGATGAGATTATAGAGTCTGATTTGTACTTTATAGATAAGATAGGACTTAAAGAGCATTTATCTCCTACTCGATCTAATGGACTGGTATCAATGATAAAGAAGATGAGAATGTATGCGATAGCATTCAAAGCTTCTCAAGCTAAATAAAAAAAAGAGGAATCTAATATTAGATTCCTCTTTTTTTATTCATTATCAGCACTATCAGTAGATGCCTCAAACCTTGCCCCTTTAACTATACGTGCAAAAAGCAGTGTTAGCAAGCACAAAGCAACTAGCCCTAGAATTACATATATAAAAATAAAAGTTCTACTTGTCAACAGAGGTTGAGCTATAATAAAGCTATAACTACACAAAGTATGCTGCAATGGTTTACCATCATACCAAAGCATTGCCTCAAAGGTATAATTTCCAGCAGGTATATTCTCAAATTCAAATCTCCAGCCTGATGAGGACTCTGAGAACTCATTATCTAAGCCGACTAATCTATAATAAACTTGATAGTTCTTACTTGCTGAAACACCTGGAGAGGAAACATTGAATATAATTTTATCCTGCTTATGCTTTATTACAGGTTGCTTCCTAGGACTTAATTGCAAACTAACTTCACCCTCAATCGGGTCTATGACTGTAACTCTATTAACAATTAAAAGAGGATCTCTAGGTCTAAGTAGTGCCTTCCTAGCTTGATAAACAGCAAACCTACCATCTAGCCCTACAATATAATCATCACTACCAATTGGGAAAATACTCTTTTGTTCTCGTAATAAATCTTCGTTAAATATTGAGTAATCAAACTCATCTATTTCTTGTAGAATACCATCATACAAATGAAATAATCCTGCCACATTATCACGAATAAACCAATATCTTAAAGGCGAAACCTCGACAATTCTAAATGAGGTTTTAAATAGTCCGAGTTGATTATTCAAGGCCTCATATTTTACTACTCTACCTTTTTCATCTGTGGTATAGATCGCCTCTTTATCACAAAACACTACACGGTTATTAAAAAAGTAAACCCCTATATGTACGGGATTACCACCACTTAAGGATGTATAGTAGTGACTATTCTTAACCTTGGTTAGAGATCTATCAAGCTCTATTCTATATAGTCCTTTATGAAAATGAGCAGCCCATATTACACCTTTATCATCAACTGCAATTGTTGATATAGGTTGTATAAAGCCTTCAATCATATGAGAGAATTGCCATTTCCCACTACTTGATTTCTTATAGATAATAAGATCCGAATAGGATCCTTGAAGAAGAATATCCTCCCCTCTTATGGTAGCCCTAACCATACAAGTTCCCCCAGATGTTGGAGATACTGGAATCAATCTTTTGCCTACAATCTCTGAAGTTCGCCCTGTCCCAGACACAAAGATTTGATCATCAAAGGCAGAAATATCCCACACTTGACTCATATCCCCATTTATTGGGGTGATGCTTAAATCAAGGCTATCTGACATATAAGCTTCGAAAACCCCCTGATTACTCCCTAAAAACAGACGACCTTTGAACGAGGCCACTGAATACACAGACCCAAAGTTAATACTACTCACCTCGAAAAGAGATAATGGACTACTCCTGTGAAGTCTAGCGATACCTTTATCTAGTGCTAGCCATAGATCACCAGAAGCTCCCTCGCCAATATTTAGAACTGTATTATTCTTTAATCCATTCTGAGCATAAAGGACCCAGTTATAACGTCCATTCATATCAAACATTATAATACCAGATCTATGTGTCCCAATAGCGATTAAAGAATCATGAGTTAGATATGCTCTATTTGCTTGAGGCCACTTATCACCTAGAATATCAATCCTCTTTATAGCCTCACCTCTCTGGCTCCACAATCCATGATTTTGAGTAACCCAGACAATATTACCATTTGAACCTTTAAACCCATTTATTACTTTCGATGGTAGGTTAACACAATTGCTATCTACAAAAAGTCCATCAGAATCCATTTTTGATAGACCTTTATACTCTACATCTGCATATATTTCTCCCTCAAGTTCAAAAAAGAAATGATACTGCTGACCTTTATTCACAGCTATCACTTCATTATCTTTATAGATAAAATAAGATGCGAATGATTGAAAATATATTGTCCCATCAACCTTTATGATGTTCCATATCTCATCATTATTCATCTTATATATAGATCTGCTTATCTCAGCAGATAGCGATGTATAGTTAAAACCTCCACATCCATCAGGAGAGAAATAACCAAACTCCTCAAATCCACCGGCGTAAATCCTTGATGTTGCTTTATCAAAGAAAAGAGATCTAATCGTACTTGCACTGTTATTAAAAGGGTATAACTCCCACTTATCACCATTATACTGAAGTAATCCCTCCCCATTGCCAAAATAAATATTTCCAATAGAGTCTTGAGCGACTGCCCAGTTCTGAGCCCCAGCTTTATATATGGTACTAGAGAAGTTTGTCACCAATGGTGACATACGATAAGCTGCAGATATAAAACTTACGTTTATTAGCAGCCAAAAAGCTAAAAATGATAGTAACCTTAGAATATATTTTTGTTTCATCTCAATAATTAGATTTAGCGGAAAACTATATCCTTTATTATTTCTATGCCTAAGTGCTGATTTATTCTTGATATTAGATTTGATCTTGACATTTGTAACTCATGCCTAAGTACTGCTGATGTTAAATGAGCATACAGCACTCCATTTCTAACATAAAGCTCACGAGTACATCGCTCAACACTTGGCCCTAAGATATCTTTCCAAGCTTGCAAAGCCTTAGTCTCATTCAGTCTAACATCTATATTTGAATCCTTTAGGAACTCACTAATAACAGCCCCAATAGGTTGAAAATTACGTCGTTTCATTTGCCTGTTGATTTAGAATAATATCACCTTGTTTAACTTCATATAGAGAATAGTCTGATCCTACCTTTTGAATAATCTCATTTAAGTACTCTCTATTCGTATCAGTAATAAAAATCTGTCCAAACTCATCTCCGGCAACAAGTTTTATAATCTCCTCCATTCTGGTGCTATCTAGTTTGTCAAATATGTCATCAAGTAACAATAGAGGTTTATCTAATATATGTTTCTTTAAATAATCAAACTGAGCAAACTTTAGAGCTATTAAGAAGGTCTTACTCTGACCTTGAGACCCAATCTTTCTTATTGGATAGTCGCCCAACTGCATCAATAAGTCATCCTTATGAATGCCCTTAGTTGAATAACCCAATATTCTATCACGTTTACGAGACTCAATAAGCATTTCCCTAAACCCTCCCTCTGAAAGGTGTGAGGTGTAATTTAACTCAACCAATTCAGATCCTCTCGAAATATTCTTATAATAAGATTGAAATACTGGAATGAATTCCTCAATAAAGAGTTTACGTTCCTTGTATATCAACTCAGCTAACTCAACCATTTGCTCCTCCCAGATATCAAAAAGAACGTCTTCTGGTTGATTCTCTGATTTAAGAAGAACATTCCGTTGTTGTAACGACTTGTTATAACGAATTAACAAATCTAGGTATGATTTGTTTTGTTGAGAAATAACCAAATCTAAGAATTTCCGTCTCTCCTCACTACCGCCATGTATAAGTTCGGCATCCTCAGGTGATATCATAACTAGAGGTATCATCCCAATATGTTCTGAAAATTTATCGTATTCCTTCTTATTTCTCTTAAAGTGTTTCTTCTGTCGTCTCTTTAATCCACAATAAATCTCCTCTTTGTCACCCTTTATATTATATTCGCCTTGAATCACAAAAAAGTCTGAATGATGAGATATGTTCTGTGTATCTGGCAAATTAGAGAAGCTCTTACAGAATGATAAATAGTATATTGAATCCAATAGATTTGTCTTTCCCATTCCATTATTACCCAAAAAACAGTTTATCTTTGGAGAGAAGTCTAAATCAGCTTGAGATATATTCTTATAATTGAGTATATGTAACTTACGTAATATCATTATACCATATGGTTTACTTAGAAAAGTGAGTAAAATTAAACATTTGATTCGAATATAAAGAGCGATCTATGCTATTTTATGTAATGATAAAATAACTACCTTTGTTTATCTTAACCTATATCAAACTAGATAAATATGGATAATAAGGATTTCGAAAAACGTTTAGCAGAACGCTTTCCCATAAAGAGCACCCTATTAAAATCACTAATAAGTGAGACTCAATCATTCATTGGAAAGCGATTAGCAGACTCTGATAGCCTTAACATACAAGGTTTTGGTTCATTTGAAGTAACAAAACAGTTAGAACATATAGTATCCCAACCAGAAACTGGAAAAAGACTATTAGTACCTCCTCAATTGAATATTAGCTTCACACCTTCTAGATCTATTAAGATTAAGCTTAAACTAAACCACAATGAATAATAAATACTCTACCTCAGAGATTGCAGAGCATCTAAGCAAGGCTTGCAACCTTCCAATTCCTATGAGCGACAATTTCCTTCAAGAGTATTTTACTATTATTGTTGAAGGATTAATTGAGGATGGTTTTGTAGAAATTGATGGATTAGGAACCTTTAAGATCATCGACGTAGAGAAACAGCAGATTGCAAATCTAGAGAATGGGACTATACAAGAGATACCTCAACACAAGAAAATAGTTTTCACTGCCCAAGACGAACTAGCCGCAGCAGTAAATGAGCCTTTCGCAATGTTCGAACCTCTTATTCTCGAAGAAGAGAAAATAAAAGTTGAGCCTATTGAAGAGGCAGCTCTACTCTATTTTGAAGATAAGGAGCCTGACGCCCTACCTCTTCCAATAGATATTGAATTGTCAGATAAACCAATAATAGGATCACTTCTTCAACCTGAACTGGGAGACTCTGAGGAAGATCTAGATCAATTATCTATTGATTTCTTAAATCACATACAACAAGATAAGGATGAAACATCTATTATAGATAATAATGAAGAGGAAAAAGTCTATAAAGAGAATATTCAGGAGGAGAAGGCATGCATAGAAAATATTGAAAAGGAGATTGATAATAGCACAGAGAATATCGAATATACAGCTGTTGTATCAAATCCTGAGGATACTCAAGTGAGCCACATCGTAGAAAATGAGGAACAAACATACACAGATGAGCCCAAAATCATCTTAGAGGATGTTATTATAGATGAAGATCCTGCTTCTGAATTATCAAAAAACAGTGCAGTCAAATCAAATGATATAATAGTAGCTATAATAATAATGTTCCTTGTATTGGTTACCACGCTAACTTTGATGTGGTTCAGCGGAATGTTTAACAACGTTATTTCAGAAAATGAGCCTCTTGAAGAAACTACTGAAATAGAAACTACCAAGCTAGATGCTCCTGCTTCTACCATCACACACAATACGGTGCCAACAAATACGGATAGTATATATAAAAATACAACCGAAAATATAGTTGAAGATATAGCTCCAGCACTACCTAAATTAGATTCTAAAAGCAATTCTTCAGATATAACACCTATTTATGAGACAATCTCTAAAGGAGTAATGCTTACCACATTAGCCAAAAAACACTACGGGAACAAGTTCTTCTGGTGCTATATTTATGAGGAGAACAAATCAATAATCAAAAATCCTAATTTAATTCCTCTTGGCACAAAGCTAACAATAGCGCCCAAAAGTAAGTATGGCATAGACCCCTCAAATAGGGAGTCAATTGAAAAAGCCAAAGTACTTTGCAACAAATTAAGTAAATAGATAATACCACTCTAAGGTGATAGAGCAACTAAGTTATTATATACAAAGAGAGAGTTTCTAAATGAAACTCTCTCTTTGTATATAATAGATATTGTGACAATAAGCAAAACTTATGAGCTAACCATTTTGTAAAATCAGTAAGAGACCATCAAATTTCAAACTCTGTGAGAAAAAAATCCGTTTTTTCTGTCGTCCCTATGAGGTGTTAACAAATGAGCTACTTATATTTTACAAGTGAATGCAGAAAAAATGGAACGGTTCACTATATATAGCAATACATCTATAAATTATGACCCAAATATTAAGGTAAAATTCTCTTTTGCAATAGAATCCTATTGCAACATATTGCAACCCCCTATTGCAACCCTTAAAGACCTGATTATTAAAGAGTGTTGCAATGTGGCAATAGAAATCATCAAAACTAACACTCTGTGAGATAATTTTACCGTTTCATTAATAGTAACTTGTTAAATCTGACTAATTATTAACGACTGATCACCTATCAAATTTAGCCACTACCTAATCGTGATTTAGCCTAAGGCTTTTGGGTGGTTAGACTAAGGCTAATTGTCAGTTAGGCACTGCCTAATTTTGCACTGAGTTAGTGGTAGGAAGTCACAGCCTTTTGGGTGGAAACTCAAAGGGTTTTACCCCAAAAGGCTGTGACTTTTTTTACCCACGGATATAACAAACAATTCATAATACTAAATACATAATCCATAGTTGAAATAATAGAACTATTTACTAATGACGAACCTTAGCTCTGAAGGTGAGGCAAGCTATTAGTCCAAAGGGGGCAGAGAATAATACATAGTGGCATCCCCATTCTGTAGAATTGAATCAACACCCCCAAATTTAAAACTCTGTGATAAAGTTTTGCAGTTTCATTAATAGTGATTTCCTAAATCAAGCAACAGTTTAACTAGCTAATAAGAAAGTGATTGTAATTACACCTATAGTGATAGCACAGGAAGTCGACTTTATATGAGCAAAATGCATGTATCTATACAAAAAACACCTCTGCTGTATAACTAATTATTTAGATATACAGCAGAGGTGTGTCTTACTCTAAATATTATCGCTACTCTTCGTCAAATGCCCCCTCTGGCAGACGAACTATTATTGTAGTCGCTCCTAAGGTTGCAAAACTAGACTCCTTTCTAAGAACGACTCTCTGATTTTTACCTATAATCTCCTGCTCTAAAAAAGTACCTACAATGCTAGGGAAATCCCTAATTGTATATACTACTTTCCCATTCTTATCCTCCTTAAGATTTACAACAGTGTGCTGCCTATCCATACTCGGATCAGAAGTTAAAACTGCAATTTGCACTTCTGTACCCTTTGAACGACGACCAATAATATTATCACCCATTTGTAGAGGGAACTCCTGTCTAAAGCCAAATTGATTCTCTAGAATAACTACACTTCCAAGAGAGAAGTCATTATTCTCCTCCATTATCTTTTTGGTTATTCTAATCCCGAATTTTCGACCACAATGAGGACAATGAAATCTCAAGGCTTGACCCTCTGTGTAACGTGTTTCGTCAAAGCTGAGGAAGTTATCACAGCGTGGACATACTATTTTCTTCATATAATAGTTAAGTTGTAATTTCTATATTGGACTACAAAGATAGCTCTTTTTTATGCTACACAATGAAAGCTACTACACTTTACGAGAATAGATTATCACCTTTTGATCATCAGCCATTGTCGTTGCAAAAAGATATAGCTCACCTCCATCAGATATTTTAGAACGTTTTCGTAACTCTTCAACACTCATAGGGAAGTTTCTAGTTGCAATATTAGCTTGAGGCGATACTTTCAAAGCCCCTTGCAACCACTTCTTTGAAAAGAATTCGGTAGATTCAATTCGGAAGCGTCTACCCGGAAAACCCTCTATCAATTCATCAGAGGTATAGAGATGACTATGCTTATGGAGTTTCTTTAATCTATATCTTGTAACTATGGTCTTAAATGCTCCTGCCTTTAGAAGAGACACATTCGGTTCATAGAGATACAACTCAGGTTTTGTAACATATATATTCTGTGCCTCTTTCTCTTCTTGACGAGTAAATAAGAAGCTCTCCTCTCCATTTGTTGAAAAGTTAACACAATATATCGGTGGATCAATAACCTCTCCTGCATTGCGCTGCTCAACTACCACTAACAACTCCTTACATTCGTTCTTAACCGATACTACGTGTATCTCTATTGTATCTGGTAATATCTCAACAACTCTGTTTATATCTGCCATTGGCGAGAGCTTTACTATGAGTCTTTTTGCCTTATTGAGCAAAGTATAGTATAGAGCAGACACATCTGGTTCGCAATCAGTCAATTCGAATATTCGCTTATTGCAATCTGATCTACGAGCTGGATCAACATATATAAAATCAAGTTGCGGCAATGACTCAAAAAGCTTTGTTGAATCACCTTCTATAACCTCTATTTGATTTAGACCTAACTCATTGAAATTATGCTTTGCCACCTGACAATATAAAGGGAAACGCTCAAAGTAATAAAACTTCTCACAACCTTGTGCTAAAAAAGAGGAGTCTATACCAAGACCTCCTGTTAGATCACACCCTGATCTAGCAGCCATAACCAATCTCTGCTTATACTTTGCTGCAAGTTCGGACGAACACTGCTCTGATGCCAATTTAGATGGGAAAAGCATTTTGGGATTCTTTGACCAAGATGGGAGTTTATCCTTCACTTGACGCCTAACGATTATCTGCTCAACACAAAATGGAACATCAATATTAGGATATCTCTTTGCATTAAGGATTAATCTAGAGGGATCTTCACTAATGTGATCCTCGATGAATTGAAATAACTCTTGTGTAAACTCCATTATTTATTGCATTATAAAGATATAGCAAAGGTAACAAAAAAATAGGACCGATCTCACTATGGTGAAATCAGCCCTATCTTTATGACTTTATTATACTGTGGTAAAAGCTATCAAAAGCTATTAATCTAACTTGTGAACAACTAATCCTGATCTTAACTTAGGTTCAAACCAAGTTGTCTTTGGAGGCATAATATTTCCAGTATCTGCAATATCCATCAATTGCTTCATAGATACAGGATATAGCGCTAATGCTGCTGCCATCTCTCCTGAGTCAACTCGTTTCTTCAACTCTCCAAGCCCTCTAATTCCACCAACGAAGTCTACTCTCTTTGAACTACGAAGATCATCTATACCTAGGATATCGTGAAGGATCAAGTTAGAAGATACAGTTACATCTAGAACTCCAATAGGATCATTAGTAAATCTTCCCTCCTTTGCTGTCAATGAGTACCATTTACCATCTACATATAGTGAGAAGTTGTGTAAGCAGCATGGCTTATAGATCTCATCACCCTTACATACCACAGTGAAATCCTTTTCTAATTTAGATAAAAACTGATCAACTGAAAGTCCATTAAGATCAGTTACAACTCTGTTGTAGTCAATAATTCTAAGTTGATCATCTGGGAAACATACAGCTAGGAAGAAGTTATACTCTTCATCTCCCGTATGATTAGGATTATTTCTACCCTTTTCAGCTCCTACTAATGCAGCAGCAGCTGTACGGTGGTGACCATCTGCAATATATAGATAAGGCATATCAGCAAATAGCTCTGTAACTCTACTATTAACAGCAGCATCTTTGATCACCCAAAAGTGATGTCCAATTCCATCAACAGAGGTAAAGTTATATTCAGGTGTTGCCTTAACCGTCTCTTTTATTATTTGATCAATCTCTAGTTGTTTTGGGAATGCAAAGAACACAGGCTCCATGTTTGCATTGTTCACTCGAACATGCTTCATTCTATCCTCTTCTTTATCTCTTCTAGTCAACTCATGCTTACGGATAGCTCCGCTCATATAGTCATCCACATGGGCACAAACACACAAACCATACTGAGTACGACCATCCATAGTCTGAGCATAAACATAATAGTACTCCTTCTCATCTTGTACCAAGAAACCTTTATCTTGGAATAGAGTAAAGTTCTCTAATGCTTTATCATAAACAGGCTCTGCATGCTCGTCATAACCAATAGGAAAATCAATTTCGGGTTTGATGATATGGTATAGAGACTTTTCGTTACCTTCAGCCTCTTTTCGAGCCTCTTCTGAGCTCAATACATCATAAGGTCGTGAAGCTACTTGCTCTACCATCGATTGCGGAGGACGCAATCCTTTGAAAGGTTTAATTCTTGCCATGTCTTTAAATACTGGTTATTAGATTATTATTAGATTATCTCTTTCTTATTATTTTTCCACTGTATGTGCGCTTACCTTGGGTAAAGCGATAGATATATGCCCCATTAGAGACAACTACCCCCTTATCACTCTTTCCGTCCCATATAATTGGCCTAGGTGACCTTGACTTAAATTCGATAAGTCTAACCCGTTGTCCTACCAAATCAAAAATCTCTATCTCACCCTTCTCTCCTGAATCGGAAAAGGTGAAACTTGTATGATTAAGAAATGTATCATAGTTAACTTGAACGCCCCTACTATTACTGTACTCACTCCTACTCTTCTGAGAAAATATTGGTGCTGTTTGAGTGTTCAGAAAGCCGCTCCAGATAACTACTACGAACAGCCAAGCTAAGTAGTTCATAGTTCCCTATTTTGTCGCAATGTAAACAATTATTTCGATATCCATACAAAAACGGAGTGAAAAACATCTCTTTCACCCCGTTTTAATATATTTTAGTAATATTATTCTACTGTAACTGATTTTGCCAAGTTTCTAGGTTGATCAACATCCATTCCTCTTGTAACTGCAATATGGTAAGATAGCAACTGAAGTGGAATAACTGAAAGGAGCGGATCTAACATCTCTAGAGTAGACGGCACCTCAATAGAGTAATCAGCAAGATCACGTACCACTTGATCACCCTCTGTTACTATTGCAATGACCCTACCCTGCCTTGCCTTTATCTCTTGAATATTACTTATTACCTTCTCATAAAGAGCATTCTTTGTTGCAATTACAACAACAGGCATCTCCGAGTCGATAAGTGCAATAGGACCGTGCTTCATCTCTGCAGCTGGATATCCCTCTGCGTGAATATACGATATCTCCTTAAGCTTGAGAGCTCCTTCAAGTGCAACAGGATAGTTTGCGCTACGACCTAGATAAATAAAATTGCGCGCATACGTGAAAATTGTTGAGAAGCTACGTATCTCATCATCCTTCTTCAATATTGCCTCTATCTTAGATGGAATACGCTTTAGCTCTGAGATAGTCGACTCAACCAAATCTTGCTCTATCGTTCCTAAAGACTTTGCTATTGTAAGGGCTAGCATTACAAGAACAGTAACTTGCCCAGTGAATGCCTTTGTAGATGCAACTCCAATCTCTGGACCAACATGAATGTATGAACCCGAATGCGTATTACGAGCAATTGAAGATCCCACTGCGTTACAAATCCCATAAATAAAAGCACCCTTCTCTCTAGCTAGCTCAATTGCAGCAAGTGTGTCGGCCGTTTCTCCCGATTGTGAAAGAGCTATAACAATATCATCAGGATAGATAACAGGATTACGGTACCTAAACTCCGAAGCGTACTCCACCTCAACAGGAATTCGACAGTAGCTCTCTATAAGATGTTCGCCAATAAGTGCAGAGTGCCAAGATGTTCCACAAGCAACGAATATAATCCTACGAGCACTTCTAAACTTATCTATATTATCAAGCACTCCAGAGAGGATTACATCATTGCTTTCCACATTTACTCTACCCTTCATACAATCAAGTATTGTTTTTGGCTGCTCAAAGATCTCCTTTAGCATAAAGTGAGGGTAATTACCTCTCTCTAATTGACTAATACTTAACTCAAGACGCGTTACTTGAGGCGTCTTATCAACACTCTTAAAGTCAGTAATACGAAGATCTCTGCCCAACTCAAGTATTGCAATCTCATCATCATTCACATACACTACCTCTTTTGTGTATTCTACAATAGGAGTTGCATCAGAAGCCAAGAAGAACTCATTTTCTCCAATACCAATAACCAAAGGACTACTCTTACGAGCTGCTATAAGAGTATTTGGGTTACTCTTATCAAGAATAGCAATTGCATAAGCTCCGACAACTTGGCTCAACGATAGTTGCACTGCACGCTCTAGAGAACACTGGTTTGACTCCATCACATAATCTATTAGATGAACCAACACCTCTGTATCTGTACTACTTTGAAACTTATAACCCTCCTGCTCTAATTTACTCTTTATAACTGCATAGTTCTCTATGATACCATTGTGAATAAGTGCTAGATTACCTGCCATAGATGAGTGTGGGTGAGCATTAACATTGTTAGGCTCACCATGAGTGGCCCAGCGAGTATGAGCTATCCCAATTCCTCCAGTCGTATCTTGGCTTGCTGCAGCTTGCTCTAAATTCTTAACCTTACCCTTAGCCTTATATACATTTAAATCACCCTGAGCATTAATCATAGCAACTCCAGCACTATCATACCCACGATACTCCAATCTTTGAAGACCTTTTATCAATATTGGGTATGCCTCTCTATACCCCAAATATGCAACAATTCCACACATATAATTATATAGTTATTTTTGATTTAAACCTTAAATACTTAATACCCTCACCTGGTCAAAGGACGAAGACGATTAATAGCCAACTCACCCAACTTAGATTTAGCCTCTATATGCTCTAGCACATCTGTAACAAAATCATTCTTCTCAAACTCTCCCCTTACAGACTCAAAGTCTAGTCGACTATCCTCCTCATCACCATCAATACCAAAACCAGTGCGCTGCACCAATGTAAACTCCTTCTTAGCATCAGCATATAGCTCCTTATCAAGCCCCACAACACTATCCCTCCAACACTCTATTAGAGAAATAACATCACTAGCAGTGATCTGATCAATTGATTTACCAATCCTCTTAGTTATCTCATTACAAGCCCAGCTCCACTCATAACCATAATAGTTAGAATGAATTGCGGCAAATTCAGAATGAATATCATCAAGTGATAAATCAGCCGACTCTATCCTATCAAGTAGATTATCAACAACACTCTTTGGGGCTATCAATCCAGAAAGATCTACCCAATCACCCATTCCTATCTCACTATCTGGACGAAGTACAGATCTCATTTGATCATCCGAGAAAAAGGTCTCATCACCCAAGCGGCTAAGGATTGAGTTACCCAAGAATTTAGTAATACCCATTGAGTAAAGCTTAATACCCTTTCGTAGAGAAGATGACTTTATACTCGTATTCTGGAAGCTATAATAATCATTCCCCTCTCCAGAGGTCAGCAATAATTGCTTTAGAATCTCCTCACCATGTACCATCTTTTGAATAGTGTAAGGACTCAGAAGATTAAAGTTGATCATATCAAGTTTAACACTACCCTTACGCTTATCCCTTTTAGGCCACTTCTTAGCATCTCTGACCGTTCCTACACTTCTCAAATTTGCAGCAGGAACAAGGTAAGAGCGACTCTCTTTCTCTATTAAGTATGAAAAAGGCATATCTGAGGTATCAGAATGTTGATAATGTCTACCCATTACTACTGAGAATGCACCAATCTTTGCAGGCCATAATATGTATGAGTCACTTGAGGTTTTTGAACCTCTTTCAACCACACCTTGGTGAATAGGACCAAGCTTATACATATGATTACTCTGATTTGAACCACTACCTGCATTCAAAAATGAGAAGTAACCTGCTATAAGAAGTGTAGACTTATGGTGAGTAACTGTGTATGGTCCAGCAAAGATTGAACAAGCCTCTCCATGCATCCCCATGCAGTTTGCAAAGAATAAAGAGTTCTCTGCTGAATACTGCTTACCAATCTGACATCCTTGTCCAACAAAACACTTCTCTACTATCGCTCCATCCGTTATAGAGGAAGAGTCGCAAAGAATAAAATGGTGAGCTATCACCCCTTGACCTATTGTTGATGGAGCACACTCCTCACTTATAATAGTTCCTTCGCTAATAGATGTTGCACCAACAACCTTAGCACAAGAACCAATCCTAACATTAATTATCTCCCCACAATCAAGAATCACTGCACCACTCCCGACATGCCCCCTATTTGAAGCAAGCTGTTCTACTCTGATGTCAATCATTCTATTTAGCTGTGCGATAGCTTCTGGTCGATGTCTATAAAGCACCAATATATATGCTAAATGAGATGATAGTCCCTCAAATATACGAACCTCTCTACCACCAGTCTCATTTAATACAGCAACTCCACAACCATTACCAAATGTAGACACCCCATCCACGACCAAGGAGCGAGTATTCACAATCTGCACATCAGACTCTATATCATAGTTTGCAATTCCCTGCGCTATATTCTGTATTAATACATTATCCCCTATTGAGCAGTTATGAATCCTTGCATTATAAATACCACAAGGCTGTTCAATACCTCCCTTCTGTGATATCACATTAATAAAACTACCCAGAAGGACATCTCCTGAGAATAAAACATTTTGAATTCTTTCTATACCAAATAGACCATCTGGAACTTGGATCTTCGACCAATCTACACAACTACAACCCTGAAGTTTCAGTTGCTCGATCTCATTCTCCATCAATACTCTTCTAATCATATTTTAATTATTTATCTAAGATCAACCTATCATATGCTACATTAGCTATCTTTATATCGCAAAAATAGCTATTTTTCACAATTAAAAAGGCTCAAATGGTTTACAAAAGTGAATTATATATATATATTTATTTAGGTAAGGCTTGTTGAAACATATTTTTTACATATGAAGAAGATATAGTCAGAACAAAAGAACTATCTTTATGATATAGATGTTATACTAAGTTGAAGCTAGTCTTTCACTTTAGATGAAGCAACTATTAATAGATAAACTAATAAAGGTATTAAGTATGAAAAAAGTAATTTTTGCCATGTTTTTGGCTGGAACTTTCATGGTAGGTACAACAGCAGTTGCACAAGAGAAGAAACAAGAGCCAACAAAGAAAGAGTGCTGCTCTAAAAAAGAGGGAGAAAAGAAAGGATGCTGCTCTGACAAGAAGGCAGCTGGTGAAAAGGGTTGTAGCTCTAAAGCTGGAGGTGAAAACAAAGGATGTTGCTCTTCTAAAAAAGAAGTTAAGAAGTAATCCTTAAAGAGAAATAGATTAGACAAAAAAATAGCCCCCCACTTCATTAACTAATGAGGTAGGGGGCTATTCACTTTTATTTATCTATTCTTATTGTTTCAATCTAATAACAAGATTTGAACTGCTAGGATTAACCTCTAGAGTCTGCTCTTCAAAAGAGATCATAGAAGCTTTCAACTGACAGTTTGTGCTATTAGATAGTACAACTGAGAAGTTCCCATCAAGATCTGTGTATACTTTTTTGCCAGCAACAGTGATTGTTGCACCAGCAAGAGATTGAGCATCTGCATCAAGCACACGCCCCTTAACAACGAAAGAGCTAGCTACATTAGAAGTAACTGCGGCTGATTCAGCTTTAGCTTCTGCTGATTTAGAAGTCTCTGCTGCGAAAGATACTAGCGAAAACATTGAAGCGATCAAGAAAAAAATAGCCTTTTTCATATTGGTAAGTTATTTTGTTACACTGTTAGTTTTTATTTCTTTTGGAGTTTATCTCCTTTAGACACTGCAAAGTAACAGCAAACTTATTACAACATGAATACAAGCTTTTTACATCTTAATGACATTTGCGTTACAAACTATCAATAACTCTTCTCTGAAATCAGCTTACCCTTCTCGTCCCACATCAGCCAAGTGCCAGACTTCTTACCCTTAGTATAGTGAGTCTCATAACGCATAACGCCGTTATCATCCCACACTCTCCAGGTACCATGCTTTAGGTTATCTCTATATTCAGCCTCAGCTACAAGCATACCAGCCTCATTGTATGTACGCCATATACCATGGAAAAGCCCATTTCTATATGCACGCACCTCATGAGGTTTTCCATTTTCATGATAAACAACATAAGAGCCCTGAGGCTTACCATCCTTTATACTCATCTCTAGACGCAAGGTGCTATCAGGAAAAAACTCCCTAAGCTCACCACTATATAGAGAAGACTGGGTTCCATCAGTATAGTATAAACCGTCTATTAATGTAACCCTCCTATTCTGTGCCGTCGAAACAAAGACAGAGCCAACAAGAGCCCCCATTAATATGATCTTCTTTATCATAAGCTTATTATTATATTAAACATTTTAGAAAGATCTATACAAGGAAAAGAGGAGCTCTTCCGTACGCCTACGGGATGAACTCCTCTTCGCGGAAATAATAGCAAAACTACTAATTTACTCCTTTTGTCCAACCCAAAGTCCAATTATTTGACGATGAGATTGCACCTTTATATTCTGCTTTTGTAAAGTAGCTATCAACTGCACTCATATCCTTACCACCATCAATAGTACCTACAATACCATCAAATGTAATAGTTTGACCTTCAGCATTACCAGTTTTTCCAACTAGGTTAACCTCAGAGTTTGAGTGTACGAAAGATGTTGAAACATAAGTGTGCTCAACAACTGAAGTTCCATTAAGGAAACTGTTCTCTGTCCCCTCTGTTTCTGTTGTTACAGCTCTATCTTTTCCAGTTACCAAAGCATTGTACATCTTTACGTGAGTTCCTGCGCGAAGACGAATACCACGGCTAGATGCTGACAAGTTATTACCAATCATTGTCAAGTTTGCAATTGTTGGGTAAGAGATTGGAGTAGACATATTGTTTGATCCATTGTTATCTGCCTCAATAAGACAGTCTCCTTCAGCAGCAACTTGTTGAGCAACCCAAAACTGACCACGGCCATTCCAACCTTCAGTCCAGTCAAATGAGTCATCACCAGAACCTGTAGAAACGAAATATTTTGCGTCTACTGATCCACCAAACCACTCAAAACCATCATCAGCACCCATATAAGCCTGTAGATATTCACAAGTTGTGCCACTACCCACACCGTAGAATGTAAAACCGTTTGACTCTTTCTCTTCAGAGAAAGCAAAACCAGTATACTCCAAACGGATATATCTCAATGTACCTGAATTATCATTAATATCAGAACCACCATAAGTTGCATCACCAATCTCAGACTTACCTGATCCTCCTTCTAGGTTGATAGGAGCACGACCGCAAATGTGAATACCACCCCAAGCTCCTGGCTCTTTAAGGTCTGATGTCATTACGATAGGCTCATTAGCCGTACCTTGCGCATCAATCATACCACCTTGTTCAACAAGAATGTAGTCAACATCACCATCATCTTCAGAAATGATCGTTACGCCTTTGTTGATCTTCAACAATCCACCGTTCTTTACTGTGAATCCACCGCTAAGGATGTAAGTTTCGCCCGATTTCAATTCACGACGATCACTTAACTCACCACGAAGAAGGTATTCATCTTCATTGTTGCTACCGCCGTTGTTGTCATCACTCGAGCAACCCACCGCAACAATACCTAGTATCATTGGAACAAAGTACTTAGCACTCACTCGAAAGAAATTCTTTTTCATCGTCTTACGATTTTTGATTTTTGTTTTGTTTTGTGAAAATATAAAGATTGACTTAACGCTCTTGATCTATTATTAGAAGTTGTAGCTAAAACCTACCTCAACCTTTGTTCCTCTCTGGAATACCTCAACAACCTCTGTTGATCCAGTATCTGAAACCTCTTGTGTATACTTCTGATCTTGATTGATTATGTTCTTTGCTTGAAATTTGATAGATGCTTTTGAATTGATATTATAAGTACCCACAAAGTCCAAAGTATTGAAAGCATTCTCAACAACATTACCAACACCATTGATACCCACAGTATGAATACGAGGACCACGAAGGTTATATATCAACGATAGCGACATAGATCTATCATTCTTAAACTTAGGAGCCCACATAATGTCAGCATTAATCAAATATGGAGAAGCTCCTTGAAGTTGACGTTTCTTGTCTGTATATACACCATCCTTTGGAAGCTCCATGCGTGTGTATATATATGAGGCATTAACCCCGAACTTCAAATCCTTAACCAAATTCTTACGAAGCTCTACCTCAAGACCTGCAACCTGACCGCCATCAACGTTTCTGAAAGTCTGAATAGCAGAACCTGCATACTCCTGAACTCTCTCAATTGGGTTGTCTAGATACTTATAGTAAGCAGATAAAGAGATCAATTCACCAGCCGATGGATAGTACTCATAACGCATATCAACATTATAGTTGTAGCCATTCTCTAGATCAGCATAACCACGAACTGCAGACCCACCATACGACTCCTTATATTCAAACGGAGCCATCTCAATAAACGAAGGTCTTGTAACAGTGCGCGAAGCACTAAATCTCAAGTTCTGAGTATCTCTAAGATCATACTTTAAGTTAAGAGCTGGGAATAGATCATTTGAAATAAGCTCTGCTGTTAGCTCCTTCCCTGCATCATTCCAATAACGAACAGTCTGGTTAGCATACTCATATCTTAATCCCCCCGAAAGCAACAACTTTGGCAACAGATAATACTCTGCCTCAACGAATCCAGCCATCACCTTATTATCTGCAAAATAAGAGTTACGAGGCAGGCTCACCTTACGAATAGTGTAAGATCCGTTTGCTAGGTTTGAATCGCTAATGAAATCTGGGTTATAAACATCGCTAATAGCTGGATCAAAACCTTTGAAATTGTAGTAGAAGTTTGCCGAATAGAAGTCACGCGACTTCTGGCGATAAGCTGCCCCGAACTTCAATCTATTAGAGGCCTTTTCCGTTCCACCAAGCAAGTAGTTAAAGTCCACTCGACCTACTAATTCATCCTCGGTCAGTTCTCCAAAATATCTTGAAGTCTCCTGCTGGTTTAGCTTGAACAACTCCAATCCATTTGGAGTCTTAAGATACATAACCTGTCTGCGATCTGGCTCATCAGATGATGTAAAGCCATAAGAAGCCTTCCACGTCATATCCAACTTATCATTCAAAGTATGGTTACCAATCAACTGATTATTGATCAAGTTGTATATTCTATATACGCTATTACTAGCAACTAACTCAACACCCTCAGCATCATACCCCTCTCTATCAGAATAAGTATCCTCTGTGCTATTTACATAAAGCAAGTTGTAAGCTAATCTGTGACGACTGCCGATAGAATAGTTCACTTGAGCAAGACCAGAAAGCGTAGTTTCATACAACCATTTGTCAGAAGTAAACTCATCTAACTTCATACCCTGAGCATTCAAAGTTGAGTTATAAGCATCTTCATAGAAAGTATATCCATTTGAATAGTTTGCACTTAATGAAACATTCAACGGATTACCTGCAACATCAAAACTCTTACCTCCCGAAATAGATAGACCCAACTCTGGGATAGCTTGCTGTTTTGCTATATTAAAAGTAGTATTAAATGGATTCTTCTTCAATCTATTAAAGTCACTTGTACTCATATCCTTAATAGACTCAGTTAATTTCATCTCAGATGAGTAACCAAGATATGGCACACCAGTCTTGTCTGAACTGTAGAAATCATTAAACATGGTACCAACCACACCACCTGTAGATACAGAGATAGATAGATAATCCTTACCCACATTCTCCTTTGTCTCAATATCAATGTGAGCTCCTGCATAGTCACCAAAGCTACTAGGCTGATAAACCTTAGACACCGTTATATTCTTAACCACCGAAGATGGGAAAAGAGTTAAAGGAATCAGCTTATTGTCTGGGTTTGGAGATGCAATAGTTAGCCCATTCATAGTAGTCGAGCTATATCTATCGCCCAAACCACGAACAAACACCTGGTTTCCACCAGCTACTGAGATACCAGTAATCTTTTTTACACCATCCTCAACATTTGAGATACCCTTTACTGACATCTCTCTTGCACCCATACTCTCCACCGCAACAGTCGAAAGCTTTCTCTCTAAAAGCAAAGCATTCTCACTCTCCATATTACGACGACCAGTAACAACAACCTCAGATAGCTGCAAATTTGCCTTACCCAAAGAGATATCTACTCTTGTTGGCTGACCCGCTTTAACCTCTATATCCTTAACCTCTTGAGATGCATAAGAGATATATGAGAAGCGAAGTGTGTACTTTCCTGGCGCTAGCTGCTCAAGCTTATAGAAGCCGTCAAAATCCGTAACCACACCAATAGTCGTACCGTCAATCTGAACAGCTGCCCCTGGCAGCGTTTCATTATACTCTTTATCCATAACCACACCCTCAATCCAACCACTCTGAGCTGACAAGGCGAATGTAAACAGTGTTGCGAGCACTGAAAGAACTGATCTTTTTAAAAGAAGTTTCATTTTTCTTTGTTAGGTTGCTTGTTTATTTCCGACACAAAAGTACGGGCAGCATGTTTCATTATAGTGTCGCATCTGTTTCGCTTACATTAAAAAGATGTGTCAATATTGTTACGCGTAATGTTACAAACTAATTACAAAAGGGTTACACTCGCGTTAAAAGGATTATACTTGAGACAAAAGTCCCTATTTATTACCTCTTTCAATAGGATATATAAAGATCTATTTCACTACTTTTGCAGCGCAAAGAGTAACCTAATTACAATAATTAAACTATGTCTACCTACAACAGAAAGATCTATTTTGTCACACTCCTGACACTACTCTTATCTTTTAGCCTACAAGCTCAGAAGAAAAGCAATCCATTAAGCCTACTCACTGACTCTATCTACATAGTAGCAGAGGATGAAGAGATGCTAAATAGACTTAGAAACATGCCAAACATTGAGGTTGGACGAGGTATCTCTTTCCAACCAAAAGAGAAATGGTTTCAGATGACAATGCGTTTTAGAATGCAAAACATGGTCGGATTTACTCTCGATGATGAGTTCTCTCTTGACAAAACAGATGCTCAAGTTAAGCGCCTTCGTCTGAGATTCGATGGTTATATATATTCTCCAAAACTAACTTATACCATTCAACTTGGGTTTACAGCCTATGACGCAGCACTACTTCCAAATGAAAACATGAACGTTGTGCGTGATGCGATGGTATACTACGCACCAAATTCTACGTGGAATTTCGGGTTCGGTCAAACAAAGATCAGAGCAAACCGTGCTCGTGTAAACTCATCTAGTGCATTGCAATTTGTTGATCGTTCAATCGTCAACTCAGAATTCAATGTCGATCGTGACTTCGGATTCTTTGCTGAATTCAACAAAAAGCTATTCTCTGATTTCAGCATGGTTGCCAAAGGATCAATAACTTCAGGCGATGGGCGCAACCAACAAAGCGCAGCAAAGAGTGGATACGCCTACACAGGACGACTTGAGTTCTTCCCTCTTGGGCGTTTCAAACTGCACGGAGACGTATTTGAAGGTGATTATGAGCGTGAAGAGAAGCCTCGCTTCATGATTGCTGCAGCTACAAGTTATAACGACCGCGCCGTAAGACTAAAAGGTCAAACAGGAGGATACATTGCAGATGATCAAACTAGATGCCTAAACTCATACTTCGTTGATCTTATCTTCAAATACAATGGATTTGCATTCTACACAGATTGGATGGCTCGTAAAAGCAATGACCTTATTATAAAGGACTCTGAAGGTAATGCAGTACAGAACATCTATGGTGGACAAGGTCTAAACATACAAACTAGCTACATCTTCCCTTCTAAATGGGAGATCGCTCTAAGAAATTCGACTCTATTTCCAGACAAAGAGATCAGATCAATGGTCAAGTATGAGAACTGGAACCAGTCAACTCTGGGCATCACTAGATATCTTATTGGTCACAACCTAAAGATTCAAGCAGATGCTTCTTTCAATCATAGAAAAGGACAATCTAAGGATATGTATAATCCTTATGAGTTCAGATTCCAAGTAGAATTAGGGTTCTAATAATAGGCAAAAAGCTCACTAAAGCATTATATAAGAGGGAGTACATGTGATAAACTACTAATCACATGTACTCCCTCTTTTTACATCTCAAGTGGCTACTATTAATTAAAAAGCGTACAACTCCCGAAATACGTACGTGTTTGGACATAAATACGTACGTGTTTTATTGAATATACGTACGTATTTCCCTCAAAGTACGTACGTATTTTGAAAGAACTCCTAAGCCTTCTGATAAGAAACTATAAGACAATGCTGTGTACTGAATTTGGTTGACAGTTTTGTTATTAAATCCTATAGAGATTTACAGCTCTAATTTCTTATTCCCATTATAGTTGTCAGTTTCCAAAATAAGTCCTGTTTTGGTTGTCAATCAAGTAAACTAAGAATAATCAAGTCAAAAGACTACAATAAATATTATTTAGAAGCCACTTGCTAACAACGGGTTATATGCATTTTTATCTACCAGTTGCATAGGAGTTCTCATCCCTAGAGCTTGGTGAGGTCTTGCTGTATTGTAAAGTAATACAGCTCTATCAATAGCTATACGAGCTTGTCCTAGAGTCAGTTCACTATTGTCAAACATCCAGCTGTTCTTTAATGTATTGTTCATTCTTTCAGCCAATGCATTATGCAAGGGATCCCCAGATTGTGTCATGCTAATTCGTATATTTCTTTCTAGCAAAAGTTTAGTATACTCATTACTAGCATATTGAATTCCTCTATCTGAGTGATGAATAAGTCCATTTATATCAACTTTATGTTTACCGTAGAAAATCAAAGCTTGATTTACCGCCTCTAAAGGCCCTATAGTTTTTAGTGTATCACACAAACAATACCCAACGATAGCTCTACTATAAGCATCTGTTA